>JBIJDI010000029.1:0-13023 GCA_044344235.1 Sulfuritalea sp.
ACACGCTCGAACTGAGCCAGCCACATGGCGTCGACAAAGCTGAGCCGCAGTACGTAAAACACCACGCGAATCACCGCCAGCGAGGACAACAGCGGCAAGGCCAGCGAGAACAGGCCGACGTGAATCCACTGCTGCGCCAGAGGACGCGCGAGCAGCACCAGAATCAGCGCGAACAGCGGGAAGGCGATGCGTTTCAGCCCGCCGTGGCCCAGCTCCCAGGCCCGGCCGGCGCCTACCTGCCTGCCGCGCAGCACGCGTTCGCCCAACTTGGCCAGCAGCAGGCACGCCGCCAGCGCCAGCAGTTGCCAGACCAGGTCGGGCTCGCGTAGATCGGCAAGCACGCCGCGCCACAGGCTGGCCAGTTCGTGTTCAGTCATCTCAATTCGTTCCGCTCATTTTTTCCGCATCACTCCGATGCCGTTGCCAATTATCCAGATAGCGCCGCACCAGCACCGGGTTGCCACGCAGGATCAGGAGGTTCTCGGCATTGCGCGCCTGTGCCGACCAGGTGAAATTGTAGCTGCCGGTGATGACGATACCATGCGCGCCCGGCGCATCGATAAGCAGCACCTTGTTATGCGCAGCGGCGTAGCGCGTTTCCAGCCAGACCGGGAGGCCCTCGGCGGCGAGCTTGGGAATCAGCGAATTGCCGCCCTTGCTCATCATCTCGCGATCGGCCAGGATTTCGACTGCGACACCACGCCCGTGGGCTTCCTGCAGCGCCTTGGCAATCGACCGGCTGGTGAGCAGGTAGGTCTGCACGTGGATGCTCTTTCTCGCTTCGCCCAGCGCACGCACGATGGCGCCTTCAGCGTCGTCCCAAGGCGTGAACAAGACCTCGACCGTACCGGTCGCCGGCAGCGCCGTGGCGCCAGCGCTGACTGTCAGGCAGAGCAGCAGGACGGCAACGAGCTGCCTCATTTCGCCCGTTCCAGCACGGCCGCATAGAAGGCATCCGTGGCGTGCTTCTGCGGCGACAGGCGCATGTCTTCGCCGCAGTCGATGACGATGCCCTGCGCGGCCAGCACCTCCTGCGCCGACAGGCGATGAAAGTCGGCGTGGCCGGCGAGAAATGCATCGACGATGGCTTCATTCTCTTCACCCAGAATGCTGCAGGTGGCATACACCAGCCGGCCGCCGGGCTTCAGCAGCTTCGCCGCCGCGGCAAGAATCGCGGCCTGCTTTACGGTCAGCTCATCGACGCTCTGCGGCGATTGCCGCCACTTGAGGTCGGGGTTGCGGCGCAGCGTGCCCAGACCCGAGCATGGCGCATCGACCAGCACGCGATCGACCTTGCCCTGCAGCCGCTTGACCCGCGTGTCGTTCTCGCCGGAGAGGCAGGCCGGATGCACGTTGGACAACCCGGCCCGCGCCGCACGAGGTTTGAGCTTGGCCAGCCGCTTGTCGGATACGTCGAAGGCATACAGCCTTCCGGTGGAGCGCATCAGCGCACCGAGGATCAGCGTCTTGCCGCCGGCGCCGGCGCAGAAATCCACCACCATCTCGCTGCGTTTCGGTGCCAGCAGGTAGCCGAGCAGCTGCGAGCCCTCGTCCTGCACTTCGATGCTGCCGTCGAGATAGGCCGGGTGCTTCTGAAGGTAGGGCTTGGTCTTCAGCCGCAGACCCAACGGCGAATAGGGGCAGGGCGTGGCGACGATGCCGTCGGCGGCAAGACGCGCGATCACGCCGTCGCGCTCCGCCTTCAGCGTATTCACCCGCAGATCGAGCGGCGCCGGTGTGTTCAGCGCGCGGGCCAGGGCCAGCAGTTCCTCGGGCGACATGCGCGGCGCCAGGCGCTCGACCAGCCAGTCGGGAAAATCCAGTTGCTCGGCCAGCGTCAGTTCCGGTTCCGGCTGGCGCCGGATATCGGCCAGCCACTCCGCTTCGCCGGGCAGCAGCGCGCCTTCGAGCTGGCGCTGCGACATGCCGCGCACGCGCGACAGTGACAGCAAGACCAGTTCACGCGGCGAGATGCGGCGCGGGCCGGGCGTCTTCGGGGCGCGTTTCGGTGTCGCGCCCGGCGCCAGGAAGGACGGTTCGAGATTTGGACCGCAGGCGGCCAACCGCTCCAGCAGGCGCTTTCTGCGCAACACGGCATAGGCGGTCTCGGCGATGAAGGCGCGATCCTTGGCGCCGCTTTTGCGCGCCCGGAAAAAAGCCGACAGCGCAGCATCGGCCGCCTGGTTGAAGGTCAGCAACTGTGCAGTGGCGGCCACCGCAGCGTTGAGCAAGTCGGCAGCAAGGCCGTCCGCCGTCGGCGCGTCATCGCCGATCGGCTTTTGTCCCTTTTGTCCCCTGTGGTCTGTTCTCTGTTTTCTGGCAATCATTGGGGCTCCCGGGGGTCGATGTCTGCCGCGAGCTGATCGAAGATCTCGCCCTTGCGGTCGGTGAAACGAATTTTCAGCGGCATGCCGCGCGTGTCCGCGTCCTTGCCGACGGCCAGCCACAGTTCAATGGTGTCACCGCCGCTGCGGATTCTCAAGCGCGACGCCTGGCGCTCGCCCGTAGGCAGCGCGACGGTCTCTTCGCCGAGGACTTCGATGCGGTAGTTCTCCAGCTTGCGTCCCGTGGCGATGGACATCTCCAGCACCCCGCTCTTCGGCGCCAGCAGCACCAACTGGTAATACATCGACAGCATGTCCTGCGCGCCGGCGGCAACGCCGTCCTCGCGTCCGCCATACCTGACCACGCCGCGCAACCAGTCGAAGCTCGCGGTATCCGTTGCGCCGACGCGCTCATGGCGAAACTCCAGCGGCCTCAGGCCTTCCGCGGTCACCTCGCCCTGGCTGCTCTGCACCACGCGCGCCGGCTTGAACACGGCAGCCAGTCCCGTGGTCTCGGTCACGCTTTGCAGCTTGTAGGCGAACCCGTCCTGCTCCCACGTATGGGTGGCCTGACCGACTACAAAGCCGCCTTCGCCGCGCGTGATGGTGTAGCGCATGCGCCCCTTGCCCGGCAGCGCTATCCTCACCGGAACCGGAGCGGCTGGTGCAAGAGTCGGCGCTGGCGATGCGGCGACCGGCGGGCTTTCAACTGCCGGCGCCGGTTGGGCGGCCGCCGCGGCGACCACCGGGGCCGCGTCAAGGTTTGCGGGCGCGGCCAAACGACGCGGCTTGTCGATCGGCGCTTTTGCCGCCGGCTTGGCTAAAGGAGCGGCTTCCGACCGTGGGGCCGGCTTCGCCAGCACTGCATCAATAGTGGGTAGCGGCTCCGCATCGCCGAGCGCGGGCAGCTCCCAGCCCGGCCCCAGCAGGGCAGCGGCATGGATCACGGCTGATGCGGCCAGCGCCAGAAAAAAAGGCATCTCAATCGATTTGCGGCACATGCAGCGAACCGACCACCGCAGTCTCGTCCGTCAACTGCGCGCGGCCATCGACCAGTCGCAGCCGGCCGTCGAGAAACCAGCGCGCGACACGCGGATAGAGCAGATGCTCCTCGACCAGCACGCGACGACCCAGCGTCGCCTCGTCGTCGCCCCCCAGCACCGGCACCGCCGCCTGCGCAATGATCGGCCCGCCATCCAGCGCCGGCGTCACGAAGTGCACACTGCAGCCATGCAGCCTGACTCCGGCGGCGAGTGCCTGCGCATGCGTCTTGACGCCGGGGAAAGCCGGCAGCAGGGAGGGGTGGATGTTCAGCAGGCGGCCTTCGAAGCGACGCACGAAATCGTCGCCGAGAATTCTCATGAAGCCGGCGAGCAGGACCAGATCCGGCGTGTGGCGCTCGATCTCCGCCGCCAGCGCGGCGTCGAATTCGCCGCGCGAAGCAAAGCCGCGATGATCGATCGCCACCGTGGTAATGCCACGCCCGGCCGCCCAGGCCAAGCCGGCCGCGTCCGGACGATTGCTGATGACCGCCGCACAGACACCGGGCAGGCCGGCGCCGAGCAGCGCTTCCATGTTGCTGCCGCGACCGGAAATGAGGATGACGTAGCGCTTCATCGCAACGCCATCACCGGCAGGAATACCGCCGTGGCAACGCTTTGCGCCATGCGGGCAATGGTGCGGTGACCCTTGTTGGCAATCAGGCTCGACAGCAGGTCGAGGTTGCCGATCATCTTGCCGAATTCGCGCTCGAAGCTCAGGTTCGCCGGCTGAGGCGCCAGCGCCATCTCATTGGAAAGCAGCAGTAGTGTGCCGCTGGCATCGCGCGCGGTCGCCAGCTTCCACGCGGCGATTTCAAGATTGCGCGCACTGTTGTAGAGCTTCTGCGGATCGAGCTCGTCGATCATGAAGAACTCCGTCTTTTCGTCGAACGCGACATTCAGCATGCCGCCCATGCCGGCGATGAATGCGGCGACCCGATCGCCTTGGAAATCCTCGCGCAATGCCAGCAGGATCGCATCGGTGCCGTGCCGGCCGGCGGTTTCCGGCAACCGCCAGCCCGTGCGCGGATCGAGCAGGCGGTCCAGTGCCGCCTCGATGCCGGCATGGCCGCCCTTCTTCCACTCGCGCGGATTGCGTCGATAGAGCTTTTCGGCAAGCACGCGCAGGCTGGCGAATATCTCCCGCCGATGCAGGTCGGCGACCCGGTCGACATCGGTCTTGCCGATCTGCTTCGGATCGAAGGTGGCTACCGACTTGCCGACGGAGTCGCTCATGGAGTTGCCGGCGGTATTACCCGATGGGTTGCCCGCCGCACGACCCTTGTCGACCGTTTGCGCGCAGCCTGTCAGCAGCAGGAGCAAACAGGCCGTCGTCGCGCCGCGCATGCTCAGGAGGCCTTTGGCGCCAGGCGGTGACGCAGCCAAGCAAGAACCAGCGGCACCAGAGAGAGGCCGATGGTGCCGAAGATGATCAGCGACAGATTCGACTTGACCCAGGGGATGTTGCCGAACCAGTAGCCGGCAAGGCACAGCGAGAATACCCAGAGAAAAGCGCCAGCCAGGTCAAACAGGAAGTAGCGCGGATAGCTCATGTTGCCGACGCCGGCAACGAAGGGCGCAAAGGTGCGCACGAAGGGCATGAAGCGCGCCACCAGCATGGTCTTGCCGCCGTGCTTCTCGTAATAGGCATGCGTAATGTCGAAGGCCTTGCGATTGAAGTAGCGCGATTTCTCGCCCCAGGCCAGGATGCGCTTGCCGGCCCAGCGGCCGATCCAGTAGTTGGTGTTGTCGCCGAGGATCGCGGCGGCGAGCAGCACGGCGATCACGATGTTTATGTCGAAACTGCCGCCGCTGGTTGCCGCCAGCGCGCCGGCAACGAAGAGCAGCGAATCGCCGGGCAGAAAGGGCGTGACGACGAGGCCCGTCTCGCAAAACACGATGAGGAACAGAATCGCGTAAATCCAGGTGCCGTACTGCGCCAGGAGCACGGCCAGATACTTGTCTACGTGCAGGACGATATCGATGAACTGGGCAAGAAGTTCCACTGGGAAGCGTTTGTAAAGGGAAAGCGCGATTTTACCGGAAGCTATAATCCCCACCCCATGGGAATCATCAAGCCGCTGCCGGACCTCCTGATCAGCCAGATCGCCGCCGGCGAGGTGGTCGAACGTCCCGCCTCGGTGCTCAAGGAACTGCTCGAGAACAGCCTCGATGCGGGCGCGACCCGGATCGACGTGCACCTCGAAGAAGGAGGCGTGCGCCTGATTCGTGTCGTCGATGACGGCAGCGGAATTGCCCCCGACGACCTCGCACTGGCGCTGGCGCGACACGCCACCAGCAAGATCGCCAGTCTCGCCGACCTGGAACGCGTCGGCAGCTATGGTTTCCGCGGCGAGGCGCTGGCCGCCATCGCTTCCGTCGCCCGCGTAACAATCACCAGCCGTCACGCCTCGCAGGATCACGCTTTCCGCCTGCGCAGCGACGCAGATGCGATCGAACCGGCAGCGCTGGCCGGCGGCACAGTGATCGAGGTGGCCGACTTGTATTTCAACACCCCGGCGCGGCGCAAGTTCCTCAAGACCGAGGCCACCGAATTCGCGCATTGCGACGAGGTCATGCGGCGCATGGCGTTGGCGCGGCCCGATGTCGCCTTCACGCTGAGCCACAACGGCAGCGCGAAACGCCGTCTCGCCAGCGCCGACTTTTCGCGACGCGCCAGGGACATCATCGGCGAGGACTTTTTCCCGCACGCACGGCCGCTCGATGCCACGGCCGGGCCGCTGCGGCTGTCCGGCCTCGCCGCGCTGCCCGCCTATTCGCGTTCAGGACGCGACGAGCAGTACTTTTTCGTCAATGGCCGTTTCGTGCGCGACAAGCTGCTGACCCACGCCGCACGCCAGGCCTGGGCCGACATCCTGCACGGGGCACGGCATCCGGCCTACGTGCTGTTCCTCGAACTCGACCCGGCCGGCGTCGACGTCAATGTGCACCCGGCCAAGACCGAGGTGCGCTTTCGCGATGCGCGCGGCATACACCAGTTCGTGTTCCATGCCTTGCAACGCACGCTGGCGACTCCGCTGAGCAGTGCAGAAAGCCGGGAAGAAGCGGTGCCGGCATTTGTGCCCTCTGCGTTCTCCTACGCACGCCAGGCTGGCCTGGCGGTCGGCGAGCCCGCTGCACGGCCCTACCTGGAATTCGCCCGCGCCGCCTTCGCCGATACTGGAATCGCCGTCTCGCCAGCGCCGACTGTTGGCTCGCATGGCGATGCTTCCGCGCCCCTGCTCGGCTACGCCATCGCCCAACTGCATGGCGTCTACATCCTCGCCCAGAATGCCGCCGGCCTGGTCCTGGTGGACATGCACGCCGCGCACGAACGCATCCTCTACGAAAAACTGAAGCAGAGCCTCGATGCCGGACCACCGGCGACGCAGGCGCTGTTGGTGCCGCTGCTGATCTCGGCCAGTGAGGCCGAGATGGCGACGGCCAGCGAGCAGTCAGAAGCACTAGCCCGGCTCGGCTTCGCCATCGCCGCCGCCGGACCGCGCGAACTTGCCGTGCGCGCCCTGCCGGCGCTGCTGGCGGGCGGCAACGCGGTCGACCTGGTGCGCTCGCTACTGAAAGACCTCGCCGAACATCCCGCCAGCCGCGTCGTCGAAACCCGGCGCAACGAACTGCTGGCAACCATGGCCTGCCACGGCGCGGTGCGCGCCCACCGCCAGCTTGGCCTGCAGGAAATGAATGCGCTATTGCGCCAGATGGAAGAAACCGAGCGCGCCGACCAGTGCAACCATGGCCGGCCGACCTGGGTTCAGCTCTCGATGACGGAGCTCGACCGCTTGTTCATGCGCGGTCGCTGAGCAGGAACCACCGCAGGCTTTCGGCGCTGAGTCGCCTGAGACAAAAATCTGAAGCCGCCCCGGCCGGGAACAAAGACGCTGCGCTGGCCGCTACACGCCTTGGCCAAATTCAGTCTCGCACTTGGACAGGAGGTCGCATTCAGGTTGGAGGATTTGTCGTTCTTCCTATGACTATGGTTCTATGCCCTTAGCGCAATTGAAAATCAGCGCTCTTGCTGTCATAGTTAAGTTGCCACAATGGCGATGCGTACTGGAGAGTATTGATCATGACAAACTCCGCTGATTCAACGTTTCCGGCGCGCGATCGGGTTCGTGCTCCAGCCAGTGATCACACTGACACGGAAAGCATTCGGTATGTAATTGAGATGCTGAAGAGAGTGGCTGATGGAACCGGTCAAGCCGGTGCCGGGCGCGGGTTGAATCGTCTGACATCGAACCAGTTGCATCGTTTGGAATGGATTCTTTGCCAGAGAGCACGCGAAACTTGCGCGAGCGCGACCGAATTGCGAACTCGTTGCGCCTTGAGGCAATGTTGCTTGCTTAGCGAGACCAGTGCGCTCGCACGGATAGATCACACAGTCGAAACAGGCGTTCACAGCCTTACTGCCTAGCTCCCGGCAAAGGGCTTGGTCCACTCTGACTCGTTGGCAATTGCTATTGTTCAGCGGGGGCGCCCTGCCGGCGCTGCCGGCGGGCGGTAACGCGGTAGACCTGCTGCGCTCGCGGCTGAAGGATCTGGCCAAACATCCCGCCAACCGCGTCGCCGAAGCCCGGCTCAACGAACTACTGGCGACTACGGCCGGCCGACTTGGGTTCAGCTCTCGATGACGGAACTCGACCGCTCGTTCATACGCGGTCGCTGAGCAGCGGCCGGGCTAATACGGCGGCAACAAACGCCGCAGCCCATGCAGAAGCACAAGAACAAAAAATCCGGCAAGGTCCGACACGGCATGCAGCCAATAGCCGCGTGGCGTACATTTCTGCTTGCCCAGACGCTGGCTTTCGCTGTCCCACATCGGGTTGATGAACATGATGACCTCCCTGGCCCGAGGACGCGGCCTATTCCCTGTCCGCCCGCCAGCGTCGGTAAAACCAGACGACTGCGCCAATCACCACGATGACACCGGCGCCGCGCACCATGCCCGCGATGCGGCCGTCGAGGTGCAAGACGCCCCAACGGCCGAATATCTCGGTCCAGTCATGATCTCCATTGCCCACCAAGGGCAATTCCTGAACGCGGGCGTCGGCCATGTAGCGGGCGATGTTGAGCAAGGTCTCTCCCAACCAGACCATGGATGCGGCCACTCCGGTCAGGTTGGCGAGGCGGTGAAAATGCCAGGCCATCGCGAGAGGAAAAGCCAGTTGAAATAGCGTGCCGCCATAGACGGTTGCCCGCGAACTGAAAATGCTCACCAGTGGATGGCCGGCCTCGTGCAGCGCCAGATTTGCGCTGTCGAGGAAGGGAACCCAGGCTTCCGCTCCGAACCAATGGAAACCAAGACAGACGATGGCGAAGGCGAGGACAGCGATCAGCCTCCCCAGCGAGACAGAATCCTGCGCCGCAAGAACATCCCCATCCCCCTGTCGATGATGGGTTGAATTCATTGTTTCGTCTCTTTTCCTTATCGTCCAGGATCGCCGTACAACGCATACGGCGCCCAGAACGCCGGATGCGCGTAGGAGAACTCCGCCTTGCCGCGGCCGTCCAGCGCCACGCCTTTGTCGATCACCTCAAGCATGGCCTGCTGCAACGCCTTGGCGCGGGTCATCTTGCCGTCCCTGGCGTAGCGCTGGAACAAAAGCGTCACCAGTTCCCGCGCCGAGACGGTTTCCACCGGCCAGTGAGTGGCGAGCACGGAACGGGCGCCGGCGTAGAAGAAGCCGCGCCCGAGGCCGGAGACCGCCTCGGCACCGCTGCCGTCGGCGGCCGCCGTGTTACAGGCGGAAAGCACCACGAGGTCGGCACTCAGCGACAGCTTGAGAATGTCTTCCAGTTTCAGCAGGCCGTCATAGATGTCGCGTCCGGTTTGCGGCGCGAGCGCCAGCGCGGGCTGATCGAGCCCCGGCAGGTCGCCTGCGATGAGACCGTGGGTGGCAAAAGCGACCACGCGATGGTTTTGCAGATCGATCCGCAGCGCGTTCGTGCGGTTGGCCTGGGTGCCGAAGAAGGTATGCGTCGGGATGTCGGCGCCCAGTGCGGTACCGATGGCAAGAATTTCGTCGCGGGTATCCGGCAGCGACGTCAGCAGCGGCGTTCCTTGCTGGGCAGCGGGCGCAGCGGGAATCGCATCGGCGCTGGTGATGTTCTCGTCCCATACCGGCGCATGAGCAATCTTGAGGTTGCGGGTGCCGCGCGCGCCGCTTTTCGCACCCCGATTTCCGCCTGGGCCGTTCGCCGTTTTTTCGGCGCTGGCGCCGAAGTCCGGATCGCCGAAACCGATGAAGGGATCGCGCTGCCCCTTGATGGCCGGCAGCAAACGCAGGGTCACCAGCGCACTGATCGAGGGCGCATAGGCAATGGCCACCTTTCGCGCCAGCCAGGGCGTCTGGCGGAATTGCGACAGGGGCAGGCCCGCTTGCGCCGCGCCCGGCGCGACGTTCGCCGTCGGCAACAGCGAGAAGGGAATCTGGCCCAATGACTCGTTAGCCACCACCAGCAGCGTGTCGGCCTTCTCCCAGGCGGCCTGCACCGGCGCCAACAGTTCCTGATACAGCGCCGCTCCGGCTTCGATGTCGAAGCGCATCTGGTCGGTCGCCATGCTGCCGAGATCCACCGAAGCACGCAGACGCTTGACCATTCCGGCCACCCAGACCGTGGTCATCGGGCTGAAGTGAAAATGCAGGGAGCCCTCCTTCCCCGCGGCCCAGACGTAGCTGCCGCCGGGCGTGACATAGATCGACAGCAGCGCTTCATTGGGCTGCAGAGACTTGCGGACGGTCGCCAGGTCGGCCGGACGCGGGCTGACCAACGCATCGTATTGCGGGAACTGGCGGCGGATCTCGGCCAGATCGCTTTGCTGTCCCTTTTGCAGGCTAACGATGCGCGCCTCCATGGCCGCGATCACCGCGGGCAGCTGCCGATCCGGCGGCGCCGAACGCTGGCTGATAAGGTTCTTGTAGACCGCCTCCAGTTCATCGTCGGCATCCTGCACCTTTTTGATCCGCGCACCGAGTTCCGAACTGCCGGCCGCCGCACGCAATGCCGATCCGGTAACGGCCTTCTGCACGCTCTGCCAGCGCGCCACGTCGGCGACACGAAAGGCTTCCGCGATGTCCTTCTCGATGCCCGTGCCCTTGCGGCCCACCAGCACGCCGAGGTATTCGTTGAGGATGTAGCGCAAACGATTGACGCGAGCGACACTGATTTTCTGTTTGCCGACCGCCTTGGCCGGATCGATCAGCACGGCAACGGCGCGCTCGAACTCCTTGCGCGCCTCGTCCACCCGCCCGGCACGATGCAGCGCCATGGCCCGATAGGCGCGGGTCTCGGCCGTGTAGTAATGATCGGCGCCAAAACTGTGGGTCTGCTTGGCGAGCAGGTTGTCGCCGTCGCGCAGCGCATCGGCAACCCGGCCGACCGCGTTGAAGGTGCGAATCGAACTGAGTGTGCCCTGCGCGAAGCCTTCTTCCAGCCGTGTGTCGTCGGTCAGCGTGCTGCGGATCTGGTCGATCAGCGCTGCCGCCTCCTTGTGCCGACCGACGGTGCCGAGCGCATTGGTCAAACCGATGCGAGCGTTCAAGCGCATCGGGGCGCGCTCCGCAATGCCCGCCTCGGCGAGGGTCTTGTTGGCCCATTCGGCAAGCACCAGGGCCTCTGCGTAGCGCCCGCGGTTGGTAAAGACCGCGTGCAGCACCGACAGCGCACGGCCGACCGTCGGGGAGTTGCGACCGTCGCGCGCCAGCGACCGCTTCAGAACCTCGCGCAGCAGCAGTTCCGCCTCGTCGAGACGCCCTTGCGCGTTCAGGGTCTGCGCGAGCCAGATGCGCGTCGAGTCGGCGCCCTCCTCGGTGCGACTTGCCGGCGGCACCCATTTCCCCGCATCACGGCGCGCATCCAGTTGCGCCACGTGTTCCTCGGCCTGGCGCAGGGCCGCCAGGAAGACGCGTTCCTCTTCCTCCAGGCGTCCCTCGCGGCGCAAGATGCCGCCTCGGGCAGTCTCGATCTGCTTCGACCAGGACGGCAGGTTGAGCGCCGCACGCTGGCGTTGCGCAAGCTGCTTGAAGATGGCCTCGGCCTTGGCAAGAGTAGTTCGGGCACGTTCGACGTCGCCCAGATGCAGGTAGTAGCCCGTCATCTGGCAGTAGGCATGGATCAGGAAACCATTGGGAGGGCCCTTCTCCAGATCGGCAGCGAACTCGGCAAAACTGTCGAGCGCCGCCGTGACGCCGGTGGCCAGCGCGAGGTTGTCCGCATATTCGGATCTCACACGCGGATAGCTGCCCAAACCGCTTGGATTCTCGGCCTTGATGCCGCGGGCATTCTCCATGGCCTTGGTCAGGAACTCGCCGCGCCGCTCGACTTCATGAAGTTCGCCCGCCGCAAGCGCCTTGACATGCCAGGCAATCGCCAGCCGGCTTCGATCATCGGTTGCCGGCAGTGCCTCCTCCATCGCCGCGCGCAGTCTGTCGATCCGCTCCGGATCGGGCTTGTAGCTTTGCAGCAGCAATACGAGGTCGGCAATGGTCGGCGGCGGCGGCCTGAACGCGTCCACCACGATCGGGGCCGGTGCGGGCGCAGTAGCAGCCTCCACCTTGAGATTCCGGTTCTGGGCCTGCGCCGCAGACACTGCGAGCATGAGCGTCAGTGCGAAGGCCAGCCTCACCTGCATTGCCACCTGCATCCTGTTTTCCTCCTGCCCGCATCGCGATTGGCGACGTTCATTCCGAGCCGATAGACTACAGTGTCCGACGCCTCGATTCCACTCCCATGCTCCAGCCCCCGGCAATTCTCCTGATCGGCCCCACCGCCAGCGGCAAGACCGCGCTGGCCTTCGAACTGGCGACGCGCCTGCCCTGCGACATCGTCAGCATCGACTCGGCCCAGGTGTTTCGCGACATGGACATCGGCACCGCCAAGCCCGACGCTGCCACGCTGGCGCGCTTTCCGCACCGGCTGATCGACCTCATCACGCCGGAACAACGCTACTCGGCAGCCGCTTTCCGCAACGATGCCCTGCGCGAAATGGCGGCAATCACTGCCGCCGGCCGTATCCCGCTGCTGGTGGGCGGCACCATGCTCTACGTCAAGGCTTTGCGCTCCGGTCTGGCCGATCTACCGCAAGCGGATCAGGTCCTGCGCAGCCAGATCGACTCGGAGGCCGCCGAACGCGGCTGGCCCGCCTTGCACGCGGAGCTGGCCCGGCATGATCCGGAGACGGCGGCACGCTTGAAGCCCAACGATGCCCAACGCATCCAGCGCGCCATCGAAATAGTGCGCCTCAGCGGCCGCACCCTGGGCAGTTTTTTCGCGGAACAGAAGGAAGGCTCACTGCCCTTCCGCACCCTGACACTGGCTCTGGTACCGGGCGATCGCGGCGAATTGCACCGGCGCATCGAGCAGCGTTTCGATGCGATGCTGACTGCAGGCTTGATCGACGAAGTGAAAATGCTGCGCGAAAAATACCGGCTCGACGCCGGGCTGCCTTCGATGCGCTGCGTCGGCTACCGGCAGGCGTGGGAAATGCTCGAGGGGCAGATATCGCTGGGTGAATTGCACGATCGCGGCATATTTGCCACGCGCCAGTTCGCCAAGCGGCAACTGACCTGGCTGAAGAGCATGGATGACTTGCGGATCATCGATCCGCTGGCATCGAATCCGACCGCTGCCGTGTTCGCAGCGGT
>JBIJDI010000030.1:0-13012 GCA_044344235.1 Sulfuritalea sp.
TTGGAAACTCTTGATTGGTAGCGACATCGGCCTGATGAGCCTGTTTACCATCGGCTTCGTCATCGTCATCGGATTCGTGATGGTCGGGTTCTACAAGAAGAAGGTCGAAGAAGACGCCCGCAACGCGAAGTAGGCGTTCCCTTTCCGATTCTGGGAGACAACAATGCTGAGAACCTTATGGGTGCTGTGGCCCTCTTTTCTGGTCGCCGGAATCGCGGAAGGCATATTCTTCACCGTGATCGACCCGCAGGAGCTCTATCTGTTTGGCGAGCCGGTGCATCTGTCAAAAATTGCCACCTATTCGATCGGCTTTTTCGGCTTCTGGGGTGTGTGTGCGGCATCCAGCCTGATGACCTGTTTCCTGCAGCGCAGCGCAGCAGAGGTGAATAAGGGGGTCGGCGCCGCTCCATCCTCCGGGGACGGATGCGGGAAATAGGCTGCGCGCACCTGCGGGCGGTGCCGGGAAGCCTACTGTTTTCTGGCTGGGCCGACGCCGATCGGGGGCGGCGCCAGATTGACGATTCGCGTGAATAGGTCGCGACATTCCTGATCGGCTTCGGCATCGAAGCGCGGATCGCCGTTCTCGCTGAAGGCGGCACCAATCTCGACCCAGTCTGCCCCCGTCAGATGCTTTTTCGCCAAAGGCAGAACGGTGCTTTCTTCAAGCGCCATATGCCTCACGGTTTCATCGGCGAACTTGTCCACGGCCGCAGAAAACACCTCCAGCCCATCAGGCGTTCCGGCTTCGTAATGACCAAGGGCGAGTTTCAGGTCGCGTATATTCCGCGCCCCGGCCACGTGCTGGCGTTCGAGTTCGGCGATCACCGCATCGGCCTCGTGGGTGCGCTGGCGAAGCCTGGCAAAGAGCCAGGCGCTTTCCTTGGGGTGATGCAGTTTTTCGGGAAACTCGTCGAGATAGAAGATCATCGCCCAGAGCAGCCGAAAGTCGGGCTTCGAGTTGCTTTGGTTGATTTCGTCCACAAGGTATCTCAGGCCATGCACCACGGCCGCGAGCGAACGATGCTCATCACGGATGATGGCCAGCGCCGAGTTCAGCACGGCTTGCCTCGAACGTGATCCGGATCAGCGGTAGACCAGTACCGGGATTTTGGAATGGGTCAGGACCTTTTGCGTTTCCGAACCAAGGAGCAGCCCGCTGATGCCACGGCGGCCGTGCGACGCCATGAAGATCAAATCGGCGCCCGTCTGTTCGGCCGCCGCGATGATCGCCTCGTAGGGGATATCGCTGACGGAACTTACTGCGGCGCTAACGACGCCTTCGGCCTTGGCCGCCGCTTCATTCGCGGCAAGTATTTCCTTGGCCTGCTGCTCGGCCATTTCCGCAAACTTGTCGGGTGTCGTCGGGTCGATCAGCGCGCCCTCGCCATAAAAGGCGACCGGGTAATCGGGCTTGGCGAAGAAGAACGTCACCTTTGCCCCGGTTTCCTTGGCGAAAGCGATCGCGCGTCGTGATGTATCGGACGAGAGTTGCGATCCGTCGGTGGGTACAAGAATGTGCTTGAACATGGCGTTTCATCCTCCGAATGGGAAATTGAGCTTAACGCACTAAACAGCACCGGCGTTGATCAAGATCAATAGGAGCCTGAACTATACCCGAGCGGCATGGGGCACAATATCACTATGGTGGCTGCACGACCATACGCCACCCAGTGGAGTGGAGAAATTGTCATGAGTACGACCAAACCCAAATCACCGGCAACCCCCCAGGCTGCTTGGCGCGCGGTGAATCAAGCTGTCGAGGCCAAGATCGATCCGATCGGCATGGCAACCCCCCTGATGCATGCGCAGTTGGCCTGGTTGTCCCATCCCCAGGAAATGTCCGAGCGGCTCACCGAATTTGCGACCACGCTGTGGGAGTTGCAGACGCATTCCTGGCATCGCGCGCTGGGCATGCAGAGCAAGGATGTCGTGTCGCCCAATCCCGACGACACGCGTTTTGCCGATCCCATCTGGAGCGACTCGGCGACGTGGGATATCGTGAAAGAGTGGTACCTGATGACGACCCACCAGGTACAGGACATGCTCTACGACACACCGGGCTTGTCCAGCCGCGATCGGCGTCGCGCCGCGTTCTGGTGGCGCAAGTGGTTAAATGCCATGGCCCCGACCAACTTTCTGCTGACCAATCCATCCGCCATGCAGAAAGCCATGGAAACCCGCGGCGAGAGCCTGCTCAAGGGTTTCAACAATTTCGTCACTGACTTTCAGGCAGGCGATGTCCAGATGGCGCGTCCGACGGATTTCACGGTCGGCAAGGATCTGGGTACCACGCCGGGCAAGGTCGTGTTGCGCAATCGTCTGCTGGAGGTGGTGCACTACACGCCGACCCGGGAAAAGGTCTTCGCGACGCCGATCGTCATCGTCACGCCGTGGATCAACAAGTTCTACATTCTCGACCTCAATGCCAAGAAGAGCATGGTGAAGTTCCTGGTCGATCAGGGCTACGACGTGTATATCACCAGTTGGAAGAACCCGACGGCCGACATGCGCGATGTGACCTTCGATGATTATCTGACGGAGGGTATCGGCCAGATCATCGAAACCGCCCGTGGCATTTCCGGTTCGGCCAAAGTGCATGCCGTCGGCTACTGCATCGGCGGTGCGGCATTGGCGACCTGGATGGCATGGGCCAACGCACGCTATTCCAAGAAGGACGTGCCGGTGGAAACGGTGACGTTGCTGACCACATTGGTGGATTATCACAAGCCGGGCGACATCGAAGTGTTCCTCGACGAGAGCAGCATCAAGTGGCTGGAAAAATCCATGGCCGAAAAGGGCTATCTCGACGGCAAGGAAATGGCATCGGCATTCCGCCTGCTGCGCTCGAACAGTCTGGTCTGGCATTACGTGGTGCGCGGCTATCTGTTCGGCGAGGCGCCGCCGCCGTTCGATGTGTTGTTCTGGAACATGGATGCGACGCGGATGCCTGCGGCCATGCACAGCTGGTATTTGCGCAACTTGTATCTCGAGAACCTCCTGATCAAGAAGGACGCGCTGAACCTGGCCGGCGAAGACATCGATCTTGGGAGGATATCCCAGCCGCTCTATGCGGTGTCCGCCGAGGACGATCACATCGCGCCCTGGCGCCAGACCTTCCGCATCAACAACTTCGTCGCCGGCTCGCGCCGCTATGTGCTGTCGAGTTCGGGCCATATTCTTGGGATCGTCAATCCGGTGGTCAATCCGCCCAAGCGGAAGTACCACGTGGCCAACGTCGAACGATACGATACGCCGGAGGACTGGCGCGAACGGGCGGACCTTCATAACGGTAGTTGGTGGGAAGACTGGATGGCCTGGCTCAAGCCGCAGTCCGGCAAGCTGGTCGCCGCGCCCCCAGTCGCGACGCAAAAGTTCCCCGCGTTGGCGGATGCGCCCGGTACCTACGTGCTCGAGCCGTGAGCCGCTGGCCGTCTGCGAACAGCCCGTCGAGGTGAGGAAGATGCAGGAATCTGTTTCACTGAGGAAGCGCGACCCTGCGTGGACTGCTTCTCCTGCATCAAGATAGGGTTATTGAAGTTTTGAATACGAACAAGCCCTGCTCTTGATGGCGGTCAATGTTGTCGGGCGTGGCAGTACCCAGAATCGACGGCTGTTCAGATGGAGTTTGCCGTCATGTCGACTACTGCCCCGCTTTTCCAGCACCACAAACATTGCGACGAGATATTCGCCAGCGCCGAGGAAGCCTGCGCCGACGGAAACTGGGACGCGGGCGGGAAGGCTTTCGCGCTTCTTCTCAATCAGCTTGAAACCCATTTCACCAGTGAGGAGGAAGTGCTTTTCCCCGCCTTCGAGGCCGCCACCGGAATGACCTCCGGTCCGACCGAAGTCATGCGTGGCGAGCATCGGCAGATGCGCGATCTGCTGGCACAGATGGAGGGAGCTCTGGCGGTCCGCGACAGCGATACCTTCGGTGGCGCTGCCGAGACCTTGCTGATCCTCATGCAGCAGCACAACATGAAGGAGGAAAACATCCTGTATCCGATGTGCGATAACGCATTGGGTGCGTCGGATGTCGGCGCTTCTCTGGCCGCGAGATTGAGCGCGTCATGACCGAGCATGTAATCGATGGCCGCGAACTCCAGCCGCCGGAGCCGATGGAGCGGACCCTGGAGGCGCTGGATACGCTTGCCGAGGGCGATGAACTGCTGCTGCTGCTGTATTGCCAGCCGCATCCATTGTTCAATATTCTTAGGAAAAATGGCTACGCCTGGAGCGAAGACCTTCGCCCTGACGGGACGCGCGAGATCCGGATTCACAAACTTCCCGCCTGACTGAAGCTGATCGGATGCACCCCAGCCTTTCCTTCGATCAGGCACCCCCGATTTCGGTGCCCTACCGCTTTTTCCTGGCGGCTCCCTGGTTTGGGGTGTTGGCCGGGATTCTTCTGGCATGGTCGGGCGGTGATGCCTTTGTTTCCAGGTGGACGCCGGAGGCCTTGGCGCTGACCCATCTGATCGCCCTCGGTTTCATGCTCCAGGCCATGTGCGGGGCGCTGTTTCAATTCATCGCTGTGGCGGTAGGTGGCAATGTCTGGCGCCCCAAACTGGTCGCCAACACCGTGCAACCCGTGCTGCTGTTGGCCACGCTGCTGCTGGTCGCGGGCTTGCTGTTCAGCCGCCCTGTCCTGCTGTCCGCTGCGGTTCCCCTGTTTCTGCTGTCGCTGGGCGGCTTTGTCGTGGCGGTTGCACTGGCCCTGTGGCGAACACCGGCCACCGGCACGACCTTGTGGGCGATGCGCATGGCGATCGGGGGCTTGGCGGTTACCGTGCTGTTGGGCTCGCTTCTGGCCGAAGCGTTGGCATATGGTCTTTCCGTGCCGATTGTCGAACTGACCAACATTCATCTGGCGTGGGGCCTCGGTGGCTGGGCGCTGATGCTGCTGGCCGGCGTGTCCTACCACGTGGTTCCGATGTTTCAACTGACGCGACCCTATCCGGCGTCGTTCTCCCGCTGGTTCGGCCCTCTGTTGCTGCTGTTGCTGCTGGCCTGGTCATCGCGGATATTTTTCGGCGACGCGCAGTGGACGCAGGCTATCGCGCTGCCCCTGCTTCTGCTTTTATCGGCCTATGCGGGAATCACCTTGTGGCTGCAGCACACGCGCCGCAGAAAGATTCATGATGCGACGTCCATCTACTTTCGTGTTGCGATGTTGGCCATTCTGGCGTTCGCTGCTTCTGCAACTGCACTGGTGCTGCGTCCGGAGATTGGTGCCGACCCACGGTTCGTGGTCTGGTTGGGCGTGCTGGCTTTCGCCGGGGTGTTCGTTTCGGCCATCACCGGGATGATGTACAAGATCGTGCCCTTCCTCAACTGGCTGCATCTGCAGCGTCTGGGTGCGCCCTTGTCCGCCGTGCCCAACATGAAGAAGATGATTTCAGCCGAGGCCATGACGGGCCAGCTGCGCCTGCATGTGCTTGCCGTCCTGCTGCTGCTCGCTGCTGTCTGGCAGCCCGCGCTGACGCGCTTGGCCGGCCTGGCCCTGGCCGCCTCATTCGCCTGGCTGGGCTGGAATCTGGTGGGAGCCGTCAGACGCTACCAGCGCTTCAGAGATCAAATTCGCGCAGCCGCTTTACATCGTTGATGGTGATTTGTTTTCCGCTCACACCAATCAGTCCGTTGGCCGAGAGATCGTGAAAAATTCGCGAGAGTGTTTCCGGCGTCAGATTCAGGCGCGAGGCGATGACCTGTTTCGAGGTTGGCAGCGATATTTCGAACGAGCCCTCACAGGGGCCTTCCTGCTGCGGGCAATGCTGCAGGAGATAGCCGACCACCCGCTGCGCAGAGGAGCGCAGGGAGTAGGTTTCGACGTCTTCCACCAGCGAATGCAGTCGCATCGAAAGTCCTGCCAGCATGCGTCGGGCGAACAAGGGGTCACGCTCCAGAAGTTCGAACACGGGAGCGCTGCCAATATGCAGCAGCAGGCTGTCTACCAGACCTTCGGCAAATACCGGGCAGGGGCGATCGAGAAACATCACCGCCTCGCCGAAGCTCTGCCGCGGCCCGAGAATCTGCACGACCTTTTCATTGCCCTGCGAGGACGGGAAGGCCAGCTTGATCTGGCCGAAGACGACGACGAAGAACCCCTTCGGCAAGTCGCCCTTCTGAAACAGCATCTCGCCCTTGGCAAGTCGGCGCTCGCGACACGCCGATTCGAGTGCGGCGATCTGCTCCGGGGCAAGTTCCTGGAACAGCGGAAGGCGGGAAAGAATCTGGGGAATGTCGAGCTTGGTTTCGTGCATGGTTTCGTGCATGGTCTCTTGCGTGGGGGTACTCTATGTTTATCGTAGAACCTTACCATGCATCGCCCTTGTGGCGACACTCCTGATGCCCCTGCCCGTATTTTTCGCTGCACCGCACCGCGTGATGTTTCTCGCGGGCACCGTTCAGGCATTGGCGGCAATGGCCTTCTGGTCGGTGGAAGTGGGCGGTCGCTACGCGGGCTTGTGGACTGTTCCGGCTTGGCCTTTGCTGACGTTGTTTCCGCCATCCGCCTTGCACGCGTTGCTGATTTCCTGCGGCGTGTTTCCCCTGTTCATTTTCGGCTTCATCCTGACCGCCGGGCCGCGCTGGCAGGGGGCGGGCGAGTTGTCGCAACGTGACTTTCTGCCTGCCTTCTTCCTGCTGGCCAGCGGCTGGCTGCTGGTCTGGGCGGCACTGTCGCTGCCGCGGCTGCTGGTTGCCGGCATCGCACTGGCTGTGGTTGGCTGGATTGCGGTGGCCTTGACCCTGACGCGGATTGCCCGTCATCGGGCGACGGATCGCGAGCATATCGCCTTCGTTGCATTGGCTGCCTGGCTTGGCGCTGCGGGGCTGGGCGCCTTCGGGGCCTTCGCCGCGGGCGGAGCGCCGTTATGGGCGCGGCTCGGGACGTCGCTGGCGGTTTGGGGTTTCCTGCTGCCGGTATTTCTTACTGTGGCGCATCGCATGTTGCCGTTTTTTACTTCTTCGGCGGTGCCAGGTTATGTGGTTCATCGTCCTGCATGGGCATTGCGCACCCTGCTCGGGCTTAGCCTGGCGCACGGCGCGCTGACGTTTCTGGAGCAGACGCAGTGGCTTTGGCTGGTCGACGTGCCGGCGGCGCTTGTCGCATGGCGTTTGAAGTGGCTCTGGTGGAGTCGTGCAGCCATGCAGAACCGGATGCTGGCAGTGCTGCATCTCGCTTTCGCCTGGCTGGGCGTGGCATTTGCGCTGTTCGCCTTGCAGAGCATGGCGCGCGGCGTGCTTCCGGGCTTTCTCGGCCAGGCCCCGCTGCATGCGCTCACCCTCGGCTTCTTTGCCTCGATGCTGCTGGGCATGGCGTCGCGGGTAACGATGGGACATTCCGGCCGGCCGGTGGCGGCCGACAATGCGATGTGGTGGGCGTTTTGCATGATGCAGGTGGCGGCGATCATGCGCGTCGTCAGTGAATGGCCGGCCTTGCCCGCTGCGCACCCGTTGATGTGGCTGTCGTCAGTGTTGTGGCTGGGCGCCTTCGCCCTGTGGGCCGGTCGCTTCGCGCCGGCGTTCTGGCGCCGGCGCGCGGACGGGAAGCCGGGCTAGTGACGATGTATGCCCTGATCAAGTACGTGCATCTTTTCAGCGTGACCTTGAGCCTGACGGGCTTCTTCCTGCGCGGTGTGCTGACGCTGCGCGCCTCGCCACTGATGAAAGCGCGCTGGATCAAGGTGCTGCCCCACATCAACGACACCATTCTGCTGGCCGCGGCCTTGTCGCTGGCGGTGATGTCGGATCAATATCCGTTTGTCTCCGGCTGGGTCACGGCCAAGGTGCTGGGCGTGATTGCCTACATCATTCTGGGTTCTCTGGCGCTGCGGGAGGGGAGTTCGCTGCGAACGCGCATTGTCTGCTGGCTGGCGGCAATGGCGGTATTCGGCTGGATCGTGTCGGTGGCCCTGACGCGCCAACCGGCGGGCTTTCTGGCAGCGCTTTTTTAGCCGATACGACCGTCGGGCGGAGCCAGCAGGGCCTTCATCCGGGGAATATCGAGTATCCGGATATGCTTCTGCTGCACGGAGATGAGGCCTTCGTCCTGAAAACGGGAGAAGGCGCGGCTAACGGTTTCCAGCTTCAAACCGAGATAGGAGCCGATCTCCTCGCGCGTCATGCGCAGGTGAAACTCGGCCGGAGAATAGCCGCGCGCGGTGAAACGCTGTGAAAGATTGAGCAGGAAGGCCGCCAGGCGTTCTTCCGCCCGCATCGTGCCAAGCAGCATCATGACGCCGTGGTCGCGCACGATCTCGCGGCTCATGACTTTGTGCAGGTGATGCTGGAGGGAGCGAATCTCGCTGGAAAGCATTTCCAGTTCGGTGAACGGGATCAGACAGACTTCGCTGTCTTCGAGTGCCACGGCATTGCAGGTGTGCACCTCGGTGCTGATGCCGTCCATGCCGACGATCTCGCCGGCCATCTGGAAACCCGTTACCTGATCGCGACCGTCTTCTGTCAGCACATCGGTCTTGAAAAATCCGGCCTTGACGGCAAAGATGGATTCGAACGCGTCGCCGGCCCGATACAGGTGCTGGCCGCGTTTCAGCTTGCGCCCACCGCCGATAAGGTTGTCGAGCCGGCCCATGTCGCTTTCGGAAAGGCCGAAGGGCAGGCACAGCTCGCGAAGATTGCACTGCGAACAGGCAACCTTGAGGCCCGGGGCGGTGATCGGGATCACATTCTGTTTGACGTTTGCATGCACGCTGCTTGCTTTACCCCGCGAGGGGTACCCCTTTGATCTGTGTCAACCCAAGTTGCGGGCGATTGCGGCATCCTGCATGCTCGCGCAAAAGTCTGATGCTTGCCGTATTTCTCGAACCATTCTGCCAATGGACTACCAGGAACTGATTTTCGACCCAGAGGTCATTCGTCGCTTCGACGTCAACGGACCAAGATACACGTCTTACCCGACCGCCGATCGTTTTGTCGAAGCGTTTGGCGCGGATGATTACGTGCGCTGGCTCGGACAGAGAACGGTGGGCGGCATAGGTCGACCTCTTTCATTATACGTCCACATCCCTTTCTGCAACACCATCTGCTACTACTGCGCCTGCAACAAGATCATCACCAAGGATCATGGGCGATCCGCCAAGTACATCAAGTACTTGGGCAAGGAAATCGCCATGCAGGAAGCGGCCCTGGATGGCAGTCGCGATGTGGTCCAGCTGCATTTCGGCGGCGGCACGCCGACCTTTCTCTCCAACGACGAAATGCGTCGGCTGATGGACATCATCCGCCAGCATTTCCGTTTGCTGCCGGGCGGCGAGTACTCGATCGAGGTTGATCCGCGCAAGGTTGATCGCGAAACCGTGAAGCTGCTGGGCGAGCTGGGTTTCAACCGCATGAGCGTGGGCGTGCAGGATTTTTCACCCGAGGTGCAGGTGGCCGTGAATCGCGTGCAAAGCCTCGAAGAGACCAAACTGGTGATCGATTCGGCGCGCGAGTTCGGCTTCAAGGGCATCTCGGTGGATCTGATCTACGGTCTGCCCAAGCAGAACGTCATCAGCTTCAACCACACGCTGGACGAAGTGCTCAAGCTCGATCCGGACCGTCTGTCGATCTACAACTATGCCCACCTGCCGGCCTTGGCAAAGCCCCAGCGCCGCATCAACGAAGCCGATCTGCCCTCGCCCGATGCGCGCTTGCAGATCCTGCAACTGGCGATTCGCCGGCTGACCGACGCGGGATATGTCTTCATCGGCATGGACCACTTCGCCAAGCCGGACGATGAACTGGCCGTGGCGCAGCGCCAGGGCCGTCTGCATCGCAATTTTCAGGGCTATTCGACGCATGCCGAAGCCGACTTGATGGCTTTCGGCGTTTCCGCCATCGGCAAGGTCGGGCCCAGCTACTGCCAGAACGTGCGCACGCTCGACGAGTACTACGACAGCCTCGACCAGGGCGTGCTGCCGGTATTCCGCGGCATCGAACTGAACGCCGACGATCTCCTGCGCCGCAGCATCATCCAGGCGCTGATGTGCCACTTCGAGTTGTCCATCGAATCCATCGAGATCGCTCACCTGATCGATTTCAAGTCCTATTTCGCCGACGAACTGGCGGACCTTAAGGAAATGGAAGCCGGCGGCCTGCTGACCATCGACGACCAGTGGATCAGCGTCCTGCCGCGCGGCCGCTTGCTGGTGCGCGGCATCGCCATGGCGTTCGACCGCTATTTGCGCACCGACCGCGAACGCGTCCGCTATTCCAAAGTCATTTAGTGCCCGATAGCGGTTTCCTCGCGGTATTCCTGATCGGCCTGCTGGGCGGCGTGCATTGCGCCGGAATGTGCGGCGGCATCGTCTCCGCGCTGAGCCTGCAGACGCCGCGCCCCGTCGGGAAGCAAAGTCCCGTCTGGCCGCTCCATCTCGCCTACAACCTCGGTCGCATTTCCAGCTATGCCATCGCCGGCGCCTTGATGGGCGCGCTCGGCAGCCTGGGCCTGCTGCTCAACAACTGGTTGCCGGTGCAGATGATCCTGTATGTCGGCGCCAACCTGATGATGGTGGCGCTCGGCCTTTATCTCACCGGCCTGACCCGGACCCTGGCCTTTGTCGAGCGTGCCGGGCAATGGCTGTGGCGGCGGGTGCAACCTTCAACCAGGCGCTTCCTTCCGGTGCGCGGCGTGGCGCAGGCGTTTCCGCTCGGCATGCTCTGGGGCTGGTTGCCCTGCGGCCTGGTCTATAGCCTGCTGGCGATGACGCTGCTGTCCGGCAGTGCGCTGCGGGGTGCGGCCATCATGCTGGCCTTCGGCCTCGGCACGTTGCCCAATTTGATGCTGGCCGGGCTGCTGCTAGTGCGCTTTCGCAGCGCCATTCAGGGGCGGGCGCTGCGCCTGGGGTCGGGTTTGATCGTGCTGGGCTTTGGTGTGTGGGGCCTGTTCAATGCCACCGCGCTTGGCGGCAAGCTGTGGCAGGGTGTGGTCTGCCACGTTTGAAGAGTCGGCGGACCGGCCCAACTTGCGACAAGCTGCGCCTGGGACCATAATTAGCGTTTTCTAATGTTTCCGGAGAGAACCATGGCCCTCACCCCCCACGACCTCGTGGTCGAAGCCAAGTCGCAGATCAAGGAAGTATCGACTGCCGAGGCGCAGGCGCTGATGACCAAGCGCACCATCATCGACGTGCGCGAGTACGACGAGTTTGCCGCCGGCCACCTGCCCGGCGCGATCAACATCCCGCGCGGCGTGCTCGAGTTCAAGATCGGCACCGTCGGCGAGTGCGCCGACAAGGGCAAGCCCTACCTGATCTATTGCCGCACAAGTGGCCGTGCCGCGTTGTCGACGGTGCAGCTGCAGCGCATCGGCTATGCCGACGTGATTTCGATGGCAGGCGGCTTCGAGGTCTGGAACACCGAAGGCCGGCCGACCGAGAAGCCCGAGCCGATCAATTTCGAGTAGCAATGAACGCGCCGTCCGGCCCCGCTGACAGCAGTCGCGACACCGTCGAACTGGCGCTGGGCGGCATGACCTGCGCGGCCTGCGCGGCGCGCATCGAAAAGCAGCTCAACAAGCTCCCCGGCGTCGAGGCGGCGGTGAACTTCGCCGCCGAGCGCGCGCACGTGCGCTACGCGCCGGGCGCCGTCGATGTGGACCGTTTGATCGCGACCGTGGTGAAGACCGGCTTTACGGCCGATGTGTCTACGTCCGATACGCGGGCCGAGGAAACAGCGAAGAAGCTGGCGCTCTATCACGAGGAAGTGCGGCGTTTCTGGATTGCCGCGGCGCTCTCCCTGCCGCTGGTGGCGCAGATGGCGTTCATGTTCGGCGCAGAGGTTCATGCCGACGTGATCCCGCGCTGGTTGCAACTGCTGCTGGCGACGCCCGTGCAGTTCTGGATCGGCTGGCGCTTCTACGTCGGCGGCTTCCACGCCATACGCGGCGGCGCCGGCAACATGGACGTGCTGGTGGCGCTGGGCACCAGCATGGCCTGGGCTTACAGCTTCGTCGTCACGGTGTGGGATCTGCATCACCAGCACGTGTATTTCGAGGCCTCGGCCACGGTCATCACCCTGGTCTTGCTGGGCAAGATTCTCGAAGCGCGGGCCAAGGCCAAGACCTCGGCCGCCATCGAGGCACTGGCCAAACTGCAGCCGCAGATTGCGCGCATCGAGCGTGACGGCCAACTGGTCGATGTCGCCGTGGCGACGCTGATCCCCGGCGACGTGTTCGTGGTCCGCGCCGGCGAGGCCGTGCCGGTCGATGGCGAGGTGATCGAGGGCGCGTCCTTCGCCAACGAATCCATGCTCACCGGCGAAAGCCTACCGGTAATCAAAGCGGCGGGCGACAAGGTTTTCGCCGCGACGCTCAATGGCGACGGCCTGTTGCGCTGTCGCGCCACGGGCGTCGGCAGCCACACACTGCTGGCTGGCATCATCCGTTTGGTGGAAGAGGCGCAGGGTTCCAAAGCGCCGGTACAGCGTCTGGCCGACAAAGTGGCGGCGATCTTCGTGCCGGTGGTAACCGTGATTGCGCTGCTGACTTTCATTGCGTGGTGGGCGCTGGCCGGCGACTTCACGCAGGCGCTGGTGAATGCGGTGGCGGTGCTGGTGATTGCCTGCCCCTGCGCGCTGGGCCTGGCGACGCCGACGGCGATCATGGTCGGCACCGGGCAGGGGGCCAAGGCGGGGGTGCTGATCCGCAATGCCGTGGCGCTGGAACTCGCGGAAAAGTTGAAGCTGCTGGTGGTGGACAAGACGGGCACGCTGACCGAGGGCAGGCCGGTGGTGACAGATGTTGTAAAAGTCGGCGATGGCGACACGGCAATCTTGCTACAGCTCGCCGCCAGTCTCGAACAGGGTTCGACGCATCCGTTGGGTGCGGCCATCGTGGCGCGCGCCAAAGAGGACGGACTGTCCTTGTCGGCTCCTCAGAACGTGGTGACCACTGCGGGCAAAGGCATGGCGGGCGAAGTCGATGGTCGCCGCGTCCTGGTTGGCTCGGTGGCATGGATGAAGGAGCAAGGCTGGGCCGCGCCGCAAGCCGACGCGCTGGCCAATGCCGGTCGCA
>JBIJDI010000301.1:0-3758 GCA_044344235.1 Sulfuritalea sp.
GGGCTACAGCCAGTGGCGGCGCTTCGAGCAGGCCATCGAGCGTGCCGTAAGCTCCTGTCAGCAATCGGGAAATAAACCGGACTATCACTTTGCCGGCGCCGGCAAACCGATCACCGGTGGCAAGGGTGCAGTTCAAGTGGTTGAGGATTTCCACCTCTCCCGCTTCGCCTGCTATCTCATCGCCCAGAACGGCGACCCGCGCAAGCCGGAAATCGCACAAGCCCAGAAATACTTCGCCGTTCAGGCCCGCCGCCAGGAACTGAACGATCAGGCCACCGCCGACATCGAGCGGCTGGAGCTGCGCAAGCAGACCGCCGGGGAATTCAAGGCCCTGTCCGGCGCGGCGCAGGATGCCGGGGTGCAGAACAAGATGTTCGGCGTTTTCCACGATGCCGGCTACAAGGGCTTGTATGGCGGTTTGGGCCGTGATGCGATCAAGCGCCGCAAGGCCGTGCCCGAGAAAGACAATCTGCTCGACCGCATGAACGCGACGGAACTCGCGGCCAACCAGTTCCGCATGACGCAAACCCGCGACAAGCTGGCGCGGGAGGGCGTGCGCAACCCGTCGCAGGCGATCCAGACCCACGAACAGGTCGGCAAGGAAGTGCGCGACGCGATCAAGCGCATCGGCGGTACCTTGCCCGAAAACATCCCGCCGGCCGAGCACATCAAGGACGTCGAAAAGCGGGTGAAGTCGGCGACGCCGCAACTCGAACTGGACGATCGGGAGGCCGGGGGCTTGTTGGGAGAAGCTGCAAGAAAACCCGGTGGCGACTGAAAGGACTGCCATGTCCGAACCGATGATCCGCCCCAACCAGGACCACCACGGCCTTCTCCCTTGCGTCGATCTTGCCGCTGCCCGACACGCTTGCGCCGGGCTGGTTCTTTCTCTGCCGGGTCGGCTACGCCTGGTACGTGGATCTTCGCCGTGTCGCCGGCGCCGTCCGCGTGGATACCGCTCCGCATAACTTTTGCGGTCATGCAAGCGTGAGTCGATTTGTAGTTTCAACGGATGTTGAAACTATTGATTATGGTGAAAAATTAGCCTATGATTTCACCCAATCAATAGCTTTCAACGGTTGCTGAAATCACTATGAACGCCGAACTCCAACAGATAGCGGAAGCCAAAACCATACTGCGCGAGCTTCTGGCGCGAGCCGCGTTTGTGTCCATCGGCGTTGCCGAAGCGCCGCCGCTCTCTGGCCTGCCGGGGCCGCGCAACCCGGACTTTATGTTGTCCGTGCAGGCAGGAAATGATCGGTGGCGGCTCGCGTGCAAAGTAGAAGGCCAGGTCCAGCCGCGCCAGGCACGTACGCTGATCCTGGAAATGAAAGAGTATCTGGCTGGCTTGGCCGATCCTGCGGTCTATCCGGTCTTGCTGGCACCCTATTTTTCGCCCGAGTCGGCGGAAATCTGCCGGCAGGCCGGGGTGGGTTATGCGGATTTCGCCGGCAACTGCCATCTGACTTTTGGCACCGTTTTCATCGAGCGCTCGGGAGCGGGCAATCCGAAGACGGAAAAGCGCGGGCTGCGTTCGATTTTTGCGCCCAAGGCTGCCCGGATCATGCGCTGCCTGTTGCACGAACCCGGTCGAATCTGGCGTGTCAAGGAATTGGAAGCGGCGGCAGGTGTCAGCCTCGGGCAGGTCAGCAACGTGCGCAAGGCCTTGCTGGATCGCGAATGGGCGGAGGCAAGAGCGGATGGTTTGATACTGCGGCGCGCGGATGCCGTACTGGACGCCTGGCGCAATGTCTATGAAAAGCGCGGGGGCGAACGCAAGCGCTATTACACGATGCTGCATGGCGATGCACTTGAAGAACAGATCAAAGCCGCGTTGAACGCCGCCGGACAGGGGAAGCACGCGCTCCTGGCTTCGTTTTCGGCCGCGCAATGGCAGGCGCCGTTTGCGCGGTATCCGACGCAGCTGTTTTACGCCGATGATGTCGGGGAACCAATTCTGCAGCAGTGGCTTCAGCTGGAGCCGGTGGCCAAAGGTGAAACGGTCATCGTCGAACGCCCTGCCGATGAAGGCCTTCTTGCAGATCGGGATGAGGCTGCGCCGGGAATCTGGTGCACCGGCCTGGCGCAAACCTATCTCGACCTTCACGCCGCCGGCGAGCGCGGCGCCGAGGCCGCCGAGCATCTGCGCCAGACGCGCATTGCGCCGCTTTGGCAGGTGGCGAATTGAATCTGCCGGATGTCGCCCGCGACTACGACGCCCGCGGTTCGGCGGCCGCCTATTCGGTGCTGATCGAACTGGGTCAGGTGCTCGGCGCTTACCGTCAAAAGTTCGTGATTGTGGGTGGCGCCGTGCCCTGGCTGCTGATGCCCAATGTGCGGCCGTCACATATCGGCACGCTGGATGTAGACCTGAACCTGTCGCCGGAGGCATTGTCGGCCGGCGAGTATGCGACGCTGATCGAGAGTCTCGAAACGGCGGGCTACGAACGCGGTGTGGATGATCTGAAACCGTTTCAACTCAGGCGCTGGGTGCGCCTGGATGCAGGCGAACCGATCGCGATCCTCATCGACCTGATGATGCCCGACGATGCGAAGACCCGTAAGAACCGGCCACCCCTGGTCGACGGCTTGCGCGTCATCGAGGCCAGCGGGGGACGCGTGGCGCTGGATCACAACGTGGTGCGCCATATCGAAGGCCGGATGCCGGACGGCCGCAATAATTCGGTCGACCTGCTGGTGGCATCGATCCCGGCGTTCCTGGTGATGAAGGGCTATGCACTCATCGGCCGCGACAAGAAGAAGGATGCCTACGACATCTATTTCTCGGTAAGGAATTTCGATGGCGGGCCGATTGCGCTGGCGGAGGCTTGCAAGGAATTGCTGGCGGACGAATCCGTGACGACGGGGTATCGGAACATTGCCGGCAAGTTTCAACATGAGGATGATTTCGGGCCGCAGACGGTAAAGGCATTTCTCGCCGAATCAGATGCGCTGGGGGAGATGACCGCGGAGCAGATTCAAGTCGATGCGTTCATGCAGGTCCGTGCCTGGCTGCGGGCGCTTGGGCTCACGAGGGACAAAGCATGAATGCCCTGGCGAAGTCCGGCTGTTGAAAGTTTGATAGCGCGCTCTACTGTCCGTCGTCCTGAGAGTCCACGCTTGCGCCCCAAATCGCGTCGTCTGAGAAGGTTCATGCTGCTGCTGATCGCTGCCTTTTTCGGCGTCCCGCTGGCGATCAGCGTCGCCCTTCACCCGCCCTCGACGGTGTCGTGGAGCGAAGCGGCGCTGACACCGACCGGCCTGTCGCCCGACCCGGCGAAGATCATGGAGCCGATCGTCCAGGTCTTTGCCGCGCCGGCTTTCGGCCGCCGCGGCGCCTTCGGGGTGCACTCGTGGATCGTCGCCAAGCGCACCGGTGCGCCGACCTTCACGCGTTACGATGTGGTCGTCTGGAGCGGGCCGCCCTATGTCCAGGTCGATTATCTCGATCCCGACGCGCTGTGGTTCGGGTCGATGCCTGTGCTGCTCGCCGACCGCCGCGGCGAGGGCGTCGAGGCCTTGATAGGCCGTATCGAAGAGGCGGTGCGCCGCTATCCCTACGCCGACACCTACCGCACCTGGCCGGGACCGAACAGCAACACCTTCGTCGCGCATGTCGCGCGTGAGGCCCCCGGGTTGCGGCTCGACCTGCCGGCGAATGCCGTCGGCAAGGACTATCTGCCGCTCACGTCGGCGATCGCGTCCGCGCCCAGCGGAACCGGGGTCCAGCTTTCCGTGCTCGGCCTCGCCGGCGTTCT
>JBIJDI010000032.1:0-12933 GCA_044344235.1 Sulfuritalea sp.
CCGGCGCGGGAAATCAGATAGAAGCCGCCCACCTCATGCACGATGCCCGCAAAGAACGCGGTATCCGGGTCCTGATGCGTCACGCGTCGCGCAATCACATTCGCCAGGGCGGCGACGTGGGCGGTGCGCTCCCAAAGCCCGATTGCCATCTGCCGATGCTGGGGCGTCTTCGCCATGCCTTCCATCTGCCGCACCACGACGGATGCCGCCAGTACGCGCAGGGTCTTGAAACCGAGCCGCGACACGGCACTCTTGATGTCGACAATGATCTGCCCGCCGCGGTTGTAGATAGCGGAATTGGCGACGGCGACCACTCTCGCCGCCAGCAGGGGATCGGACTGAACCAGTCGGGCAAGCTGATCCACCGAGCAGTCGGGGTCGTCGAGCAGTCGCTGTACCTTGAGGGCCATCTCGGCCGTGGTCGGGAAGATCACCTCGCCTGATTGCGCTCCGGCGGCAAGCTTCGTCAATATTTCCTGCACGTTCACGGGTTTGGATTCTCTTGGTTGGGAGGGTGAAGATCAATCGCGGATTATAGCCGCGGCAGTCTTCCTGCCGCGCTGGCTTGAAAAGTCGGCGCTGGTGACACGGCGCCAATCAATCGTCAGCCTGTCGACTTGCGTCGACTGGCGATGAAGCGATCCAGCTGGTTGGCGAAGCTCTGCCGGTCGGCATGATTGAATGCCGGCGGTCCGCCGGTGTCGATGCCGCTGCTGCGCAGGGTGTCCATGAAGTTGCGCATGTCGAGCAACTGGCGAATGTTCTCCGCGCTGTACAGCTCGCCGCGCGGGTTCAGCGCGAAGGCGCGCTTTTCGATCACCAGCGCCGCCAGCGGGATGTCGGCGGTGATCACCAGATCGCCCGCCACCGCCTGCTCGACGATGTGGCTGTCGGCCACGTCGAAGCCCTGCGGCACCTGCACCGCTCGAATGTAAGGCGAGGGCGGTACGCGCAGCCACTGGTTGGCCACCAGAATCACCGGAAGCGAATGCCGCGTGGCGGCGCGGTAGAGAATTTCCTTGATCACGCCGGGGCAGGCGTCGGCATCGACCCAAATCTGCATAATGGCGACTTTGATTGACAGGGTCGGATTATGAACGAAGGCGGCACCGAAGCCTTTTCACTCCCCGCTGACGGGCTCGCACCCCTTGCCACGCCGGACGTGCAGCGTTTGGCTGCGCGCATGGCGCAGGATGCCTTCACCCGCATCTTTCGTCTGACGCTGGAAGTCGACGCAGCCGCGCTGAACGCCGCGGTGGCGGAGATCGAGCGCCTTTCGCGCAACTGGGCGCAAGCCGCCAGCGATGAAGAGTCGCGCGCCTTGCGTCTCGCCTTGCTGGTGAGCGGTATCGACCAGTGGGCGCTGGCGTGGTGCCAGGCGTTCAGCCTGGCGGCGATTCCGGGCATCAGCGCCCTGCTCGGGGCTCTGCGCAATGGTCTCGACGTCGCAGCGGATGCGCGTTTTCAGCAACAGTTCGCCGCCATCGAACAGGCCGAGGGCGATGCCGTCGATTTCAAGATGGAACTGCGGCGCAACATCCACATGGCACTGTGGCACGCCATGATTGCCTGCGAGGCGCGCGACGAGGCCGCCCCTATTCTTGCAGCGCTGGGCGGCATGCTGGTGGCGCTGACCAGCCGCATGCCGACGCTGGGCTGGCGGTTGGCGGCCGACGCGCTGGCGACCATCCAGTTGCGCTGCCTGACAGAGGCCGCGGCAAGCACGGAACTGGCGCGGGAATCCAACGCGGCGCTGTTCACCGCCCTGCGCCAGAATCTGCCGCGCGAAGTCTCCGAGCCGATGTTCGCCCACGCCAATCAGGCGGTCATCGCCTGGCAGCAGTCACGGCGGATGCACTAAGCGCGCTACCCACTCAGGCCGGTAACGGCGTCATACACCAGACGCGCCGCCACGGCGTCCTCGACGGCCTGGCCGAGCGCCTTGAAGATGATGGTGACGTCCGGCGGAACCGCCACCTTGCCCGCCAGTACTTCGCCGATTTCGCATTGCACCTTGGCGCCGGAGAGAATCACGTCGCCGGATTCGGTTTCGGCGGCGCCGCGGTGGTCGGCGATCACATAGTTGGCCATCGCCTCGTCGTCCAGTTCGCGCCATCCGGGGCGCGGCGCGCCTACCGCGTGGACCAGCGCGCCCGGCTTGAGCCAGCGGCCCATGAGTACCGGCGTGCTGGAATTGGTGACGGTGACCACGATGTCGGCATCGCGCACGGCGCTTTCCGCGTCGGCGCAGGCGGTACCGTCGATGTCGATCGCGCAGCGTTCGGCATTGGCGCGGGTCGGGCTCCAGATGCGGATAGTGCGGATTGGCACGACTGCGCGCAGGGCCATCGAATGGCTGCGGGCCAGCGCGCCGGAGCCGAGTATCGCCAGGCGTTTTGGCTGCTGGTCGCGCAGGGCGCGCGTGGCCACTGCAGAGACCGCGGCGGTGCGCAATTCGGTCAGCCAGGTGGCGTCCATCACGGCCAGCGGCCTGCCGGTTTCCGGATCGAGCAGCACCAGCGTCGCGATCATGGTCGGCAGCCCGCGCGCGGCGTTGTCCGGCATCTGGGTGATCAGCTTGGTGGCCAGCGCTCCCGTCGTAAATGCTGGCTTGACGAAGAGCAGGCTGCCGGGCGCGGGGAGTTCCATCACAGTACGCATCGGCTGGACCACGCGACCGGCGGAGAGATCGATCAGGGCCTTTTCGACGGCGGGTAGCAATGCCTCCAGCGAGAGATGCCGGCGCACGGCGTCGTTGTCCAGCAGCAGAAGAGGGCGGGTCATGGCGGGGACAAAGGTTTTGCGGTGCGCCATCCTACCTCGTCGCGGCCGGATGCATTAGGATGCGCGTCTGGACACCCGAAGGCGGAGAACGATATGAAGAAGTTGTCACTTGAGCTGCACGTCGAGCTTGAAATCCCCGACGATTGGGAATTGGTCGAGCATTCCTCTGGCATTCACGTACTCAAGGTGGGCGACCGCTTTGTCGATTTCGACATCGCGCCGCTGGTCACCGCGTCGACAGCGCCGGACGCGACCTGGAGCGACGAAGACGACAAGTTCACCGACGAGATTCTCGACATGGTGACCGGGCTCGATTCGAAAATGGAAATCACCTACCTCCAGTAGGCGAAGTCCTTCGCGACCATGGGAGCAATGCCATGAGAATGCTGCTGCCGATCATCTGCCTGTTGCTGCCGATTGCCGCGCAGGCCGCGGCCGACCCGAAACTGGGCAAGCCGCTGCACGACAAGCAGTGCGTGGCTTGTCACGTCAAGCTGCTGGGCGGCGATGGCTCCGGCATGTACACGCGCAAGCCGCGCCTGATCAACAATGCGAAAGCGCTGGGGCAACGCGTCGCAGCCTGTGTTTCGCAGACCAGTGCCGGCTGGTTTCCCGAAGACGAGGCCCACGTCGCAGCCTGGCTGAACCAGGCCTACTACAAGTTCAAATAGGGCCGTTCGAGCGCCTTCAGCGCAAGGGCGCGTTGCCGCGCCGGGCGGGCGGCTGCGAGGGATCGGCATCCATCAGGGCACCGATGCGCGCGGCGACATCTGGCGCTGGCGCGGTGCTGGCAAACTTGACGAGGAATCGTCCCTCGCTGTCCAGCAGGTACATCCCGGTTGAGTGATCCATGGTGTAGATGTCCGGCGCCGCGCCGGGTTCCCGTATCTTTTCGTAACGCACACGAAAGCTTTCCGCCGCGCGCTGCAGGAGTTCCGGGCTGCCCCGCAGGCCGAGGATGGCAGGGTGGAAGGCGGCCGTGTATTCGCGCAGCACGGAGGCGCTGTCGCGGTCCGGGTCGACCGTGATGAACAGCGGTTGCAGGCGTCCGGCCTTGTCGCCAAGGGCTTCGATGATGTTCCGGAAGCCGAGCAGGGTGGTCGGGCAGACATCGGGGCAGGAGATGAAGCCGAAGGCGATGAGCTGGAAGCGACCGCGGAAGCTCTCCTGCGTCACCACCCGGCCGCGCGGATCCTGCAGCAGGTAGCGCGGGACCAGGTCGGCGGCTTCGGCCGGCTCTTCCGTATGTTTCGGCACGGTGCTGACGGTCTGGCCCATTGCCGGCAGGACACCGCACAGCGCCAGACAGAGGGCGCACAGCATCGGGACGCGCAAGCTTCCCACTTCCGTTCCCTATTTCGCGGCGGGCAGGGCAGCGGGCAAGGCCGTCTTCAGCCGTTGCGCGACCTCGTCGATCCTGGCGGCCAAGGTCTTGGTGTCGGGGCAGGTGCCGGAAGCCTTCGTTTGGGCCAGGTAGCCCTCCTGCGTGGCTTCCTCATACGCAGTGCCGAAGCGCTGCGTCTTCGGCGCATGGGCCAGCATCAGCACTTTGGCGTAGGCAGCGGCATCTTTCTCGGCGCAGGCCAGCGCCTGCCCGTTCAGGGCGCCGAGCTGCTTGACGGCGGCCAGGCCGGCTTCGACGTCTTCGGCGACCGCCGGGTTAGCGAGGGTCAGGCTCAGCAGGATGATCAAACGTGTCAGGTGTTTCAAGGGTTTTCCTCTCTGAAGCAGCGGATTGCGAACAGCCGCAATTTTAGGGCGCGGCGGGCGAGAAAGCCATCCGCTGCGGCATCATCAGCGCTCGACTTCGATGACCACCCGCTCTTCGCCACTGGCATTCACGGAGGCTCCCAGGCCCACCTGTACCCGTCCGGCCAGCACCAGTTCTTCCCGGCGCAGCAGCAGTTCCTGTCCGTTCTGCAACTGGACGAAGGTGCCGTTGCTGGACTGGTCGACGAGAACGATCTTCTCCTGGCGCAGGACAACGCGGGCGTGGTGGCGGGAGGCCGTCGCCGCCGTGACGACCACGGTACTCTTGTCGTCGCGTCCGATCGAGGCCTCGGGGTGCAACTGATCCACCGCCCACACCCTGCCTTTGTAGGAGATTTTTGCGTCCTTCGACGGCGCTTCGTCTGCGGCGGAGTTGTCCGAAAGTATGGTTTGTCCCTGGTCCTGTTTCCACAGGGCTTCGATGATGGTGACCTTGCCCTTGCGCCCCTTGACCGTCGTCGAATACAGCTTGCGGCAGGTAGCCTGCAGATAGGAGGGCAGCACCTCGTAGGTTTCCCGTGAGGTCAGGATCTGGTCGGGCGTGGCCAATGTCGTCAGGCGCGACGCGAGGTTCACGGTGTCGCCGAAGCAGTCACCATCGGCCTCGATCACCGGGCCGAAGTGGCAGCCTATCCGGAGCCGGATGCCGGCCTTGCCGCCTGCCGTGCTCTCGAAGGTCGATTGCATGGCGTTGGCCGCCAGAATGGCTTGCGCGGCGGTGTCGAAGACCGACATCAACTCGTCGCCGATGGTCTTGATCACGCGACCGCCGTTGTCGGTGGTGGCGGTCCGCAGGCAATCCAGACAATTGACCACCGCTTCGAGCGCCACGGTGTCGCCGCTCTGCTCGTAAAGCCCGGTGCTGCCGGCAATGTCTGCGAAAAGAATGGCGCGAGGGTGATCCATGGGGTTCGGGGAAGTGCTGGATTCGTCAGTCGGTGATTGTATGGCTGCCGCGGGGAGAATGCCATCGATCGCTACCGCGCATCCGTCTCCGGCAGCCCGCGGCGCATAATTGCCGCATCATGAACCCGCCGCAACAACTCACGCCGCGCGCCGCCCTTCTGGTCGGGCTGGTGTTTGTCGCCTCCGGGATTTTCCCGATGCTGGCGGCTTTCGACATCGGGCCGCTAAGTCAGGAGGACATCAACGGCCCGCCATGGCTGGGCTTTGTCGCCGGCGGAGTCTTCACCGCCGCCGGTCTGGCGGTGATGGCCGGGCCGCGTTCGTCGCTGGCGGCCAGTCTGTTCGGCCTGCTGTCGCTGGTCGGGCTCGCCATGCTCGGCAACTGGATCGCCTTCGGTGCCGGAGAGCGGGCATGCTCCGGCAGCATTTCGCTGCCCTGGCTGTGGCGCGAAAGCGATTTCTCCGGCTTGGGCTGCCGCATTCCGTTTGGCCTCGGCGCGCTGATCACCGACGCCTTCCTGTGCTACATGATGGTGTCGATGCTGCAGAAGGCCTTGGGCGGTCCGCCACGTCTGGCGCGGTTGCTGAAGGCCGCTGAATGGCTGATTGTGGCGAGCATTGCGCCTTTCATCCTGCTGCTGGCGATCATCGGCATCGGCAGTGCCGCCGCCGGCGCGGTGAAGACCCGCTGGACCACCGGCGCCTGGCCGCGCAACGAGGAGTTCATCGCGCGGCAGAGGGCGAAGGGTGTGCTGGGGCGCTTCGGGCGCAAGCCGCCGCCGGATGACCTGAAATAGGCGCTTACGTACCAAAATTCGCACTAAGATTCGGCCATGGACATTGTTACTCACGCCGTGATGGGCGCGGTGTTTGCGGCGGGCGTGGCGTCTTTCCGCGCCGATGGCGAAAAGTCGGCGCTGGTGAGACGGCGGATGGGCGCCGCGGTAGGTGCCGCAGCCGGTCTGCTGCCCGATGCCGATGCGCTGATCCAGAGTGGCGGCGATGCGCTGCTGGTGCTCGACTATCACCGCCACTTCACCCACGCCCTGGCCTTCGTGCCTTTCGGCGCGCTGCTTGCGGCCGCGCTGCTGTGGCCCCTGCTGCGACGGCGCATGAGCTTTGCCACGCTCTACCTGTGCAGCTTCGCCGGCTATCTGCCGCATCCCTTGCTCGATGCCTGCACCAGTTACGGCACGCACCTGTGGCTGCCGTTTTCCGAACGCAGGGAAGCCTGGAACCTGATCGCCGTGGTCGATCCCCTATTCACGCTGCTGCTGGCGGTGCCGCTGTTCCTCTTCCTGCGGGAGCCGGGTTCGACGGCGGTGCGCTGGAGCCTGCTGCTGGGCGCGGCCTATTTTGGCTTCAGCTTTTCCCAGCAACAGCGGGTGGAAGCGGCGGCGGTGGCGCTGGTGCAGGCGCGTGGGCATCAGGCGACGCAGCTCTCGGTCAAGCCGTCGATGGCCAACCTGGTGCTGTGGCGTGTGTTGTATGTGCATGACGGGCGGGTGCAGGTCGACGCCTTCCACGTGGGGCTGAAACTGCGCCACTATCCTGGGACGTCGGCGGCGCTGATCGATGCGGCCGCGGCGCAGAAGATAGCGGCGGGCGACACAAAACGTCTGCGCGACATCGAACGCTTCCGGCTGTTTTCCGACGGCTTCATCGTGCAGGATCGTGCCCGGCCGAACTTCATCGGCGATGCACGCTATGCCATGCAGCCCACGGCCATCGCGCCGATCTGGGGCATCGAGTGGCGCGGCGCGGGGGCGGCGACGGAGTTTGTCAGCCGTCACGATTTTTCGCCCGCGATGCGCGAGGACTTTTTGGTTATGCTGCTGGGCCGCGACATTTCCTACTTGCGCTGATGCTCGCCTACGTCATCCGCCGCCTGCTCTACGCGCTGCCGATCCTGATCGGCGTGAATCTGTTCACCTTCGCGCTGTTCTTCGTGGTGAATACGCCGGACGACATGGCGCGCATGCAGCTCGGCGTCAAACGCGTGACGCCGGAGGCGATCCAGAAGTGGAAGGCCGAGCGCGGCTACGACAAGCCGCTGGTGTGGAACGCGGCGGCGGCGGGCAGCGGGGCGCTGACCGACACCATCCTGTTCAGCAAGTCGGTGCGCATGTTCGTCGGCGATTTCGGCCGCGCCGACGACGGCCGCGACATTGCGCGCGAGATCGGCACGCGCATGGGGCCGAGCCTCGCCATCGCGCTGCCGACCTTCGTGCTGGGTCTCTTCGTGGCAATTTCCTTCGCCCTGCTGCTGGTGTTCTTCCGCGCCACGACGCTCGATTTTGCCGGCGTCGTGCTGTGCGTGGCGATGATGTCGATCTCGGGCCTGTTCTACATCATCGGTGGCCAGTGGCTGGTGTCCAAGATCTGGCACCTGGTGCCGATTTCGGGCTACAGCGGCGGTCTTGATGCGGCCAAATTTCTGATTCTGCCGGTGATCATCGGCGTCATCGGCGGCATTGGCAGTTCGGCACGCTGGTATCGCACCATCTTCCTCGAAGAGATCAGCCGCGACTACGTGCGCACCGCGCGCGCCAAGGGTTTGCCCGAGCGCGCGGTGCTGTTCCGTCATGTGCTGAGGAACGCGATGATCCCGATCCTCACCGGCGTGGTGGTGGTGATCCCGACGCTGTTCATGGGCAGCCTGCTGACCGAATCCTTCTTCGGCGTGCCGGGCCTGGGCAGCTACACCATCGATGCGATCAACGCGCAGGACTTTGCCGTGGTGCGCTCGATGGTCTTCATCGGTTCGGTGCTCTACATCGTTGGCCTGCTGCTGACCGACATTTCCTACACCGTGGCCGATCCGCGGGTGAGGTTGCAGTGATTCAGCCGGTACTGCTCTGGTCGGACGTCCTGCTGTTCGTGCTGGTCGCCGTGATCGTCGCGCTGATGCTGTGGGCGCGGCGGCAGGAGGTTCTGCGCGCGGCATGGGGGCGTGTGGCAAGCAACGGCGTGGCGATGGCCGCGGCGACGGTGCTGGGCGCCTTCGTGTTGGTCGGCCTGCTCGATTCGCTGCACTACCGGGCGCGGCTGGAGTCGCCACCGGGTACACCGGTGCGCTATGCGGTGGAGGTGAATTCGGCGCTCGATGCGCTGCTGACCGACCTTCGGCAGCGTGCGGAAAAGACCTACTCGGCGCCGCTGGCGACGCATTTGTATTCCAAGGAAGCGCTGGAAAATTCGGCGCAGCGGGAGTTTCCCCGCCTCAAGCATGGCGGCGCGCATCTGGGCGCCGATCTGGCCAGCCACGAATTCGACATCGCGATACGCGTGTCGCGCGGGTGCGCGGGAGGCGTCGCCCTTTGGCTGCTGCTGGTGATTGCGTGGTGCCGCGCGCGCGGCCTCGACGTCGTGGAAATGCTGAAAGTCGGCGCTTGCCGGCCCGCGAAGCGGAATCCCCGGCAGACAGAGTCCGGGACGGCGATTCGTCCCGTGGTTCTCACGCTTCTGCCAATCCTGCTGCTGCTCGGCATCGCGATCTCGCTCGGCGGCGGCTACCACGTCTTCGGCACCGACAAGGTGGGGCAGGACGTGCTCTACCTGTCGCTCAAAAGCATCCGCACGGGCCTGCTGATCGGTACCCTCACCACCCTGGTGATGCTGCCGCTGGCGGTGCTGCTGGGCATCCTCGCCGGCTATGTCGGCGGCTGGGTCGATGACCTGATCCAGTATCTCTACACCACGCTGAGTTCGATCCCCGGCGTGCTGCTGATCGCCGCGGCAGTGTTGATGATGCAGGTGGTGATCGACACCCATCCCGACTGGTTCGCCACCTCGGCCGAGCGCGCCGATGCGCGCCTGCTGGCGCTGTGCCTGATCCTCGGCATGACGAGCTGGACCGGGGTTGCGCGCCTCTTGCGCGGCGAGACGCTGAAGCTGCGCGAGCTGGAATTCGTCCAGGCGGCGCAGGCCTTCGGCGTCGGCCGCTTCGCCATCATGCGCCGCCACATCCTGCCCAACCTGATGCACATCGTACTGATCTCGCTGGTCATGGATTTCTCCGGCCTGGTGCTGGCCGAGGCGGTGCTGTCCTATGTCGGGGTCGGCGTCGATCCGACCACGATTTCGTTCGGCACCATGATCAACACGGCGCGCATGGAACTGGCGCGCGAGCCGATGGTGTGGTGGTCGCTGCTGGCGGCTTTCAGCTTCATGTTTGCCCTGGTGCTGGCGGCCAACCTGTTCGCCGATGCGGTGCGCGATGCCTTCGATCCGAGGTCGTCGGCATGATGCCTGACGCTCAGGGCGCTACGCCCCATTCGCCGAAGATGAAACACGCGAAAAGCCAATTATTCGCCCGCCCCCCATCCCCCCTCGCGGGGGGTTACTGCTTGACGCGCTGCGCGCGTTTATCACGGGGAACTCCGATCCATGTGCTTCACGCGAAGTGCCTGCTATGAGCATTCTTGCCGTGAAGGACCTGACGATTCAGATTGGCGCCGCGCGCCCGGTCGAAGGCGTCAGCTTCGACATCGCGGCGGGCGAATGCTTCGCGCTGCTCGGCGAATCGGGCTGCGGCAAGTCGATGACGGCACTGGGCATCATGCGCCTGCTGCCGGCCGCGGCGCAGGTGTCTGGTGGCGCAATCGAATTCGAGGGCAGCGACCTGCTGGCGTTGCCCGAGTCGGGGATGCGCGACATTCGTGGTGGCGGCATCGGCATGATCTTCCAGGAGCCCGCGACCAGTCTCAACCCGGTGCTGACCGTTGGCCGCCAGATCATCGAGGCACTGGAGCTGCATGCGAATCTGAGGGGCGCCGCCGCGCGCGCACGGGCCGCCGAACTGCTCGACCAGGTCGGCATTCCCGATCCACTGCGGCGGCTCGACGAATATCCCTTCCAGCTTTCCGGCGGCCTGCGCCAGCGCGTGATGATCGCGATTGCGCTGGCCGGCGCGCCGCGCCTGCTGATCGCCGACGAGCCGACCACGGCGCTGGATGTAACGATCCAGGCCCAGGTGCTCGATCTGCTCGACGATCTGCGACGCAAGCAGGGCATGGCGCTGTTCCTGATCACGCACGATCTCGGTGTCGTGGCGCGCATGGCCGACCGCGTCGGCGTCATGTATGCCGGACAACTGGTGGAGGAAGCGCCACGCGAAGCTTTCTTTGCCCGGCCGGCGCACCCCTATTCGGTGCGGTTGTTCGCCGCGCTGCCCGATGCGGAACGGCGCGGCGGCAGGCTGGCAACGATTCCCGGCAGCGTGCCGGCGGCGGATGTCCGCCATGAAGGCTGCCGCTTCGTCGATCGTTGCAGCGACGTCATGCCGGTGTGCCGCACTGCGCCGCCGCCCTGGCGCGAAGTGGATGACGCACAGCGCGTGCGCTGCTTCCTGCCCGGTGCCGCGCCAGGCGTTGCGAGGAAAGTCGGTGCTGGTGATACGGCGATCGCGGCCGGGTCGACGCCGCTGCTGGAAGTTACTGACCTGCAAGTGCATTTCCCGATCCGCCGCGGCATCCTGCAGCGTGCCGTCGGCGCGGTGCGCGCGGTCGACGGCATGTCGCTGCAACTGATGCCGGCGCGCACGCTGGCGCTGGTGGGCGAGTCCGGCTGCGGCAAGACCACCGCGGGCAAGGCCATGCTGCAACTGCTGAGGCCCACCGCCGGCAGCGTGCGACTCGATGGCGTTGAACTCACCACGTGCTCGACCAGCGAGCTGCGGCCGTTGCGCGCAAAAATGCAGATGGTATTCCAGGACCCATTCGCCTCGTTGAACCCCAGATTGCGCATCGGCGACATCATCGCCGAAGGCATGCAGGCGCTGAAAGTCGGTGCTGGCGATACGGCTGCGAACGTTGGCGCACTGCTGGAGCAGGTCGGCCTGCGCGCCGACATGGCGACCCGCTATCCGCACGAATTCTCCGGCGGCCAGCGCCAGCGCATCGCCATCGCCCGCGCCCTGGCCGTGAATCCGCAATTGCTGATCTGCGACGAGCCGACCTCGGCGCTCGATGTCTCTGTGCAGGCGCAGATCCTCAACCTGCTGTCTGACCTGCAGCGCGATCTGAAGCTGGCCTATCTGTTCATCACGCACAACATTGCAGTGGTGGATTACCTCGCCCACGATGTGGCGGTGATGTACCTCGGCCGCGTGGTCGAGCGCGGCACGGCAGACGAGGTCCTGCGCCAGCCGCGGCATCCCTATACCAAGGCATTGCTGTCCGCGGTGCCGCGCATCGACGGCCTCGGAACGGTGGTGAAGCTGGCGGGCGACATGCCCTCGCCGGCCAATCCTCCATCAGGCTGTCATTTCCATCCGCGCTGTCCGCTGGCGGACGAAGGATGCCGTCGTGCCTATCCGGACGAGGTCCTGTTCGGCGCAACGCACGCCGTGCGCTGCATCAAGGCGGTTTAGCTCAATCGTGTGTCTCAGATCGGCCAAAAGCCGCTCTTCGAGGTGGCCATTCCATTTAGCTAAAGGCACGACGAGCGTACCATCGCCTGTGTGCCATCTATTCGTTTGATGAGGATGTTCTGATTCCCTGCAAGATCATTTGGTTGGCAATTTGGGTTCAAAAGCAATAATGGAAACCATTACGAAAAACGAGGCCGTTAGAACTTGCACCGGGTATTCGTGCATTGGCCTCTATAACCCCAAGGGCCCAGAGAACGTCGGATCGGTCATGCGAGCCGCAGGGTGCTATGGTGTTAGCACCGTCTTCTACACGGGAAAACGCTACGAGCGTGGCAAGGAATTCTGCACCGATACCAAGCAAGTCCATCTGCAACTTCCACTGATTGGCGTGGACGATTTGCAGCAAGTGATTCCCTTTGGCTGTGTTCCGGTAGCGATCGAGGTACACCCAGATGCTAAGCCACTCACGGAGTATCGGCACCCAAAACGTGCGTTCTATATCTTTGGCCCGGAAGACGGTAGCCTGAAGAAGAATGTGACGTCATGGTGCAAAGACATTGTCTATATTCCAACCCACGGCTGCATGAACCTGGCGGCAGCGGTAAATGTCGTGCTTTATGATCGAATGCTCAAGACGAGCGGCGATCAAAGATGATTGCGGCGCTGCGAACCTCGCACAGAAGGGATGCAGCAGCCCATGCTGAGTGGTTCAACTCGCCGTCGCTCGTCGCTGACCGGCCATTTCCGGACATTGAAGCCAAGGCTAGAATAGTGATTGCAATGCAATCATCGCTTTGGTATACTGCTATCAATGATTCCATTCGAGGAGACGGCTATGGCTACCAATCTTGTGGTTCGAAATGTTGACGAGGATGTTGCCTTGGCACTGAAACAGCTGGCAGCAGCTCATGGTAGAAGCGCAGAAGCCGAGCATCGCGAGATTCTAAGAGCAGTTCTGCAGCGCCCGAAGCGGCGGTCTGTTGCCGAGGTTCTCTCGAGCATGCCAAATGTTGGTGAAGACTCTGACTTCAATTGCCGAAATGGGTAGGAGCCGACATGTACTTGGTCGACACCAATGTCATCAGCGAGGCCCGAAAGGG
>JBIJDI010000302.1:0-3748 GCA_044344235.1 Sulfuritalea sp.
CTCGCGCTCCGAACTGCGGTCGAGGCCTCGCGTGAAGATTTCCTTGCTCTCGCCGATCAGGGCCTTGCGATATTCTTCGTTGCCGCCCGACTTCGACTGGATGTTGAGCGCACTGGCGCCGGCCGATACCAGCAGACTTTTTTGCAGGACCGCGATGTGGTGGCGACGGGTTATGTGCCCGATTTCGTGACCCAGTACACAGGCCAGTTCGGCTTCATTGGCCACATGGCCCAGCATGCCCTCAGTCACCAGTATCGTGCCGCCGGGAGCAGCAAAGGCATTGATCGCGGGCGACTGGACGGCCGCGAAGCGCCACGGCAATTCGGGCCGCGAAGATTGCAGCGCAACCCATACGCCGATCTGGTTCAGGCGATGCTGAAGGCCCGGATTCCTGACCAGCGGATAGCCGCCGAGCGTTGCCGCAACGACTTCCTTGCCGATGCTCAACTCCTCTTCCTCGCTCATTGAGCCAACCGACTGACTCTTGACCAGGCTCTTGGCCGCATCGAACATGGATCCGATGTCGAAGGTGCGCGTTTGCGCCTGGATGCCTGACGCCGCCAGGAACAGCATGATCGCCAGAACGCTCGGGATGATTGGACGCTGTCTCATTGGGGTCCCTTCGGATCTGTCTTGTCTTGGGCGACCGTCTGGTACTCCACCGCTCTGGCCGCGAGTCCGCGCCGGCTGGCGGCGGCTTCGGCTTCCTTGCGCCCGACCGCCCAGCCCTCGATTTGCTTGACCCCGTCGCCGGAGGGCGCCGCAGCCGCAGTCTTGGCATCACCCTCATCCATCCCCCGCACGCCGAGCACGGAAGTCTGGGCTGGCTTGGCCGGGGCATCGCCGCTACCGACCGTGCCTGTGACAGAACGCAGGATGTTGGTGAAGACATTGCCTTGCGCGAAGGCTGTCGGCAACATCGCGCAGAACAGTATCAGGGTAAGAAGTGCTTTCATGGTGAAACAAATATAGTTCAATTCCGCCGCGCTGGGAAATTCAAGCCTTTAGGAATTCCTGGGCGATGATCAACTGCCGCACCTGCGTCGTGCCGGCACCGATCTCGATCAGCTTGCCGGCACGGTAGAGGCAGTTCACCTCGGTCTCCCACATGAAGCCGTTGCCACCGTGGATCTGCACGGCATGATCGAGCACGATCTTCAGCATGTAACCGGCATGCAGCACTGCGGCAGCGGAGCGCTTGTGAATCTCGCCGCGACCCGCTTCGCCGGCAGCGGCGACTTCCTTGAGTAACTGATAGGAAAACGCCCGTACCGATTCGAGTGCTGTGTACATGTCGGCCAGCATGCCCTGCACCAGCTGAAAACCGGCGATGGGCTGGCCGAACTGCATCCGCGTTCTTGCGTAGTCGAGCGACAGGTCGAGCGCCCGCTGGGCGATGGCGATGACGTGGCCGCTGAAAAACACGCGTTCGATGTCGAGCCCGCTCATCACTACCTTGACGCCCTTGTCTTCGCCACCGATCAGGTTTGCCGCCGGCACGCGACAATCGTCGAACAGCAGTTCGGCGGTCGGGCTACCGCGCCAGCCCATTTTCTTCAGGCTTTGCGCCACCGAAAAACCCGGCGTGCCCTTTTCCACGACAAAGGCCGAGATGCCGTCCTGGCCGCGCTCGGGAGAGGTCTTGGCATAGATCAGCAACAGGTCGGCGACCGGGCCGTTGGTGATGAACATCTTGCGGCCGTTCAGCACGTAGTGGTCGCCGTCGCAGCGCGCCGTAGTCTTCATCGAACCCAGGGCATCCGAGCCGGCGCCCGGCTCGGTCAGGCCCAGCGCACCGATGCCGCCGGTCAGCATGCGCGGCAGGAAGCGCGCCTGTTGTTCCGCGCTGGCATTCCGGACCATGTTGTTGATGCACAGATTTTCGCTGGCGCCCCAGCTCGCGCCGAGCATGTTGTTCCAGTAGGACAGCGCTTCGCCGATGAAGAACTGCGAGATCAGATCGAGGCCCGGCCCACCCAATGACTCGGGCACGGTGGTGCCGAGCAGGCCGACTTCGCCCATCTTTCGATACTCGTCCTCGGGAAACCAGTCATCGTCATCCATGCGCCGCAGCAACGGATGATGCCGCTCCCGCGCATAGCGCCAGGCCATGTCGTAGATGTGCTGGTGCTGCTCCTGGAAGCCGTATTGGCGCAAATCGATCATGAAACTCTCCCCGTTTTCCCAACGCAGCTTACCAATGAAACAAGCTACTTGATCGCACCGCGTTCATGGCAGACAATGCGCCCTCGACCTGAGGAGTGTTCCATGCCCGCCCACTTTCTCGCCACGCTGCCGAACTTTCTCGCCTACCTCGGCACCGCGCTGGTGCTCTTCGCCGTATTCGTGACGATCTACCTTTACGTCACGCCCTACGACGAGATCGCGCTGATCCGCAGCAACAACGCCGCCGCCGCCATTTCGCTTTCAGGCGCCCTGCTCGGCTTCGCCATGCCCATCGCCAACGTCATCGCCCACAGCGACACGCTGCTCGATCTCGCGGTATGGGGCGTGGTCGCCGGCGTGGTGCAATTGCTGGCCTGGATGCTGGCGCGCGTGGCGCTGCCGAACCTCCAGGAAGACATCGCCGCCGGACGCACGGCGCCGGCCACCTTCGTCGCCGCGCTTTCGATCACTGTCGGCCTGCTAAACGCCGCCAGCATGACTTACTAACTTGCATGGTCGCCACGATCGCCTCCGTGCCATGAAATCGTTAAAGGCGAATTGAAGGCCCGCCCCTCCCATCCTCCCCTCGCGGGGAGGCTACTAATTTGCTCGCTGCGCTCGATGTTGTAACTCACACGTAACGTGCTGTACCAACTTAATTTCCTGAAGGGAGACTCTTATGGCACTCATGGATTTCATCAAGAAACAGTTTATCGACATCATCCAATGGACCGAGGACGATGGCGACACCATGGCCTGGCGCTTTCCCATGGCCGAAATGGAAATCCAGAACGGCGCCAGCCTCACGGTGCGCGAATCGCAGATGGCAGTGTTCGTCAATGAAGGCAAGGTCGCCGATGTCTTCGGGCCGGGCATGTACAAGCTCACCACGCAGACGCTGCCGGTGCTGACCTATCTGAAGAACTGGGACAAGCTGTTCGAGTCGCCCTTCAAGTCGGACGTCTACTTTTTCAGCACGCGCCAGAAAATCGACCGCAAGTGGGGCACGCCGAATCCGGTCACCATCCGCGACAAGGATTTCGGCATGGTGCGGCTGCGCGCCTTCGGCATCTACGCCTTCCACCTGACCGACCCGAAGGCCTTCCACACCACGCTGTCCGGCACCACGGAGCGCTATGGTACGGAAGACCTCGAAGGCCAGTTGCGCAACACCATCGTCGGGCACATCTCGGACATCTTCGGCGAATCGGGCGTGCCCTTCATCGACATGGCTTCGAACCAGGTCGAGTTCGGCAACGCACTGAAGGCCAAGATGGACCCCCTGTTCCAGAGCTACGGCCTCTCCCTCGACAGCCTCAACGTGCAGAACATCTCGCTGCCCGAAGAACTGCAAGCCATGCTCGACAAGCGCATCGGCGTGAACATGATGGGCGGCATGCAGGCCTACACGCAGTTCCAGACCGCCGAGGCGATTCCGCTGGCGGCGCAGAACGAGGGCGGCCTGGCAGGTCTGGGCGCCGGCATGGGCGTCGGCTTCGGCATGGGCCAGCAGATCGCCGGCGCGATGTCGGGGGCGCTGAATCCGGCCGTTCCTCCCACGGCGGCACCATCCGCCGTATCA
>JBIJDI010000303.1:0-3746 GCA_044344235.1 Sulfuritalea sp.
TGCGCCATTTGCAAGGCCCAATTCACCAAGGTGCTGCCCTACTACGGCTTCAAGATGAGCATGGTCGGCGGCGTGCACCAACTGGTCAGTACCGCGATCGTGCTCAACAACGAGCAATGACGAACAAGATATCAATGGAGACCCCTCATGTCAGCCACGTCTGAAATCAAACCCGAAAAACTGACCTTCCGCCGCTACAAGGAAGGCGACACCAAGGTCAAGCGCTGGCAGCAGCAGATTTTCCAGGCCAGCTATACCTACAAGTGCCCGACCTACGTCCAGTCGACGCCGCCGTGCCAGGGCTCCTGCCCGTCCGGCGAAGACATCCGCGGCTACCTCAACATCGTGCGCGGCATCGAAAAGCCGCCAACGGGTGTATTGGGCGCCGACGGAAAGCAGATGGGCTGGCAGGAATACGCCTGGCGTCGCCTGACGGAAGCCAACCCGCTGCCCGCGGTGATGGGCCGCGTCTGCCCTGCGCCCTGCGAAACCGGCTGCAATCGCAATGAAGTCGAGGACCACGTCGGCATCAACTCGGTCGAGCATTACCTGGGCGACTGGGCGATCCAGAACAACCTGAAGTTCAAGGCCCCGGAACACAAGACCGGCAAGAAGGTCGCCATCATCGGCGGCGGCCCGGCCGGCCTCTCGGCCGCCTACCACCTGACCCTCAAGGGCCACAGCTGCACCATTTTCGACGAGCACGAATTCCTCGGCGGCATGATGCGCTACGGCATCCCCGGCTACCGCACGCCGCGCGACACGCTCGACGCCGAAATCCAGCGCATCCTCGACCTGGGTGTCGAAGTGCATCTCAAGACCCGCATCGGCACCGATGTCACGCTGGAGCAACTGCGCGCCAGCTTCGACGCGATCTTCCTCGGCCTCGGCGCGCAAGCCGGACGTGCCCTGCCCATCCCGGGCGATGCCGAAGCCAATACCGCATCCAACGTGGTTACCGCCACCTCCTTCCTCAAGGCCTTCAATGACGGCCGCCTGAAGACCGTTGGCCACCGCGTGGTGGTCGTCGGCGGCGGCGATACCTCGATGGACGTTGCCACCGTAGCGCGTCGCCTCGGCCACATCGAAAAGGTCAATCCCACCGATTTCGAAGGTGCCATCGCCGGCCACCTGGCCCAGGACGTCGCCGATATTTCGCTGCGTCAGGGCGCTGAAGTGACCCTGACCTCCGTCTATATGACCGCCAGCAAGCCGGAAATCGAGCACGCCGAAGCGGAAGGCATCACCATCATGGGCGGCTGGATGCCGATCGGCGTCGTCAAGGGTCCGGACGGCCGTGCCACGGCGCTGCGCGTCATGCAGTGCGAAGCCAAGATGATCTCCGGCCGTCTCGACATCAAGAAGATCGAAGGCACAGAGAAGGAACTGCCGGCCGACCTGATCGTTTCCGCCATCGGCCAGGCCGTCGATTTCACCGGCATCGAAGAATTCAACGCCGGCAAGGGCATGATCGCCGCCGACAAGAACTACCAGGTGAGCGGCAAGCCGGGCGTGTTCGCCGGTGGCGACGTCATCCGTCCGCACCTGCTGACCACCGCCGTGGGCCACGGCGCAATTGCCGCCGACGGCATCGACCAGTTCCTCGCCGGCCAGGAAATGCAGCGCCGGCCGAAGATCGACGTGCATTCCTTCGACCTGATGCGCAAGTACGTCGAAAAGGGCGTCCAGTTCGGCGAGATCAAGGGCGCGACACTCGGCACCGACACGAGCAAGGAAGTGGTGCACAACTACGAGAACCGCTCCGAGCGCTACGTGATTCCGCACGACCAGCTCTTCCTCGGCCACTTCCAATACACCGACCGCAACAAGCGCCACGTCACGCACCTGAACAAGGATTCGGCACTGGGCAATTTCGACGAGCGCATCGATGCACTCTCCGAAGCCGAGGTGATTGCCGAGGCCAAGCGCTGCATGAGCTGCGGCCAGTGCTTTGAGTGCGACAACTGCGTCGTGTATTGCCCGCAGACCGCCGTGTACAAGGTCAAGAAAACCGAGACCATGACCGGCCGCTACGTCGCTACCGACTACGACAAGTGCATCGGCTGTCACATCTGCGCCGACGTCTGCCCGACCGGCTACATCCAGATGGGTCTCGGCGAGTAAGTACCCCATGAAGCTGCTGCGCATCCTCGTCACGATCTTTGCCGCGATGGTCGCCGTGTCGCCAGCGCCGACTTTTGCGCACAAAGGCGAAGCACATCCCCTGCGCACACCCGTTCCCAACATGGTGACGGAGAGCGACGGCAAGTGCATCGCGCCGGCCGAGGAAATGCGCCGCAACCACATGGAGATGCTCAAGCACCAGCGCGACCGCACCTTGCGGCAGGGCATCCGTGGCGAACCGGCCTCGCTCAACGCCTGCATCGAATGCCATGCCAGCAAGAAGACCGGCTCGGTGCTCGGCAAAGGCGATTTCTGTGAAAGCTGCCACGCCTATGTGGCCGTGAAACTCGACTGCTTCGAGTGTCACCAGCCAAAAGCCAAACTCAAGGCGACTGGATTAAAGCCATGAAGACGCCCGATCACAACCCGCGCCGCGCCTTCATCGCCGCCGCTGGCGCCGGTGTTGCCGGTCTCGGCTTCACCGCGATTGCTCCCGGCCTGCATCTGATGGCCGTCGGCGAGGCCAATGCCGCGACCGAAGCGCGCAAGGCCGGCAGCGCCGCCTCGCCGGCTGTGCGCTGGGGCCTGCTGATCGACGCGACCAAGTGCGCACCCGGCTGCACCAAGTGCATCGACGCCTGCCACACCGAGAACGGCGTCAGCGAGAAGCTGCCCGATCCACGCCAGAATTCGCAATGGATCCGCAAGATCGAACTCACCGATCGCCGCAACGGCAAGAAGACAGAGCTGCCCATGATGTGCCAGCACTGCGCCAATCCGCCCTGCGTCGATGTCTGCCCCACCGGCGCCTCGATGAAACGCGCCGACGGCATCGTGCTGGTCGACCGCCACACCTGCATCGGCTGCCGCTACTGCATGATGGCCTGCCCCTACAAGGCCCGCTCCTTCGTCCATGCGCCGCTGCACGAGCAGAACCCCGAAGTGCCGCGCGGCCAGGGCTGCGTCGAATCCTGCACGCTCTGCGTGCATCGCATCGACAAGGGCCAGCAGCCAGCCTGTGTCGAATCCTGTCCCGAGGGCGCCATGCTGTTCGGCGACCTCAACGACCCGGCCAGCGCTATCGCCAAGCGCATCGCCAGCGTGCCGACCACACAAGTTCGCAGCGACCTGCGCCTGAATCAGGGCGTGCGCTACCAGGGCCTCTGACCATGTTCACACCCCATCCCCGCCACGAAGAAGCCCTCTTCTTCCTGCTTGCCGCGATCGGCGGCCTGGTCTCGGCGATCGGCCTCGCCGCGGCCCTGTACATGGAGCATTCCGGCCACGTCGTGACCGGCATGAACAACCAGATCGTCTGGGGCCTGCCCCACGTCGTCGCGATTTTTCTGATCGTCGCCGCGTCCGGCGTGCTCAACGTCGCCTCGATGGGCTCAGTCTTCGGCCGGGTGCTCTACAAGTCGCGCGCCCCGCTGTCCGGCCTGCTCGGGATTGCCATGCTGAGCGGCGGCCTCGCCGTGATCATGCTCGACCTCGGCCGCGCCGACCGGTTGATGGTGGCGGCGACGCACTTCAACCCGACCTCGGTATTCGGCTGGAACGTGATTCTGTATCCGGTGTTTTACGGCTTCGTCGCGGTCTATCTATGGACCATGATGGAACGC
>JBIJDI010000304.1:0-3743 GCA_044344235.1 Sulfuritalea sp.
CGGTTGATGTCGATGCCCTTCGCGTGTAGGAAATACTGCGGCATGATGGCGGCTGCCAGCGCGGTCGGTGACGGGTAGCTCACCACCTTACCCTTGAGGTCGGCGGGCAGCTTGATCCCGCTGTCCTGGCGGATGATGAAGATGCCTTTGAAGTCCTCTGCATCGCCTGCCATCGCGATGACGTGGTAACCGACCTTCATCGCCTGCAACGTCTGCCAAGGGTTGGGCAGCAGGAACGCAGGTTCGCGGGCGCGGAACTTTTTCTCGTACGTCGGATAGTCCCGCGAGGCTTCCAACTCGATTTGCACACCTTTCAACTGGCGATTGAGATGATCGATAAGCGGCTGATAAGCCTCGCTGAGTTTTTGCGGGTTGTGAAGAGGATGGATAGCCAAGCGATAGGTCGGAGTGACAGCTCCCGCGGGGGCGCGGCTGTACTGCAGCGGCTTATCTGCGGGCGTCTGTTCGCATGCCGCCAAGAGGATGGCGAGAAGTAGGCCGGCAAGGGTGGTTGAACTGTTCATGCTTTCCAATTCATTTCGATCAGTCGGATCGAATCTGGGTAGCAGCTAAGAACGACTGTATCACTTTCGCAATAGAAGGATCACTTTGGCGTTCGGACAATCAGAACGAGCGGCAGCAATATGGCTCGACACCGGACGCTCAAATCCCATGCTCACAGCATCGTGATTGACGGTTCCCGCTGCATTGGAGCCCGTCAGGGGAGAAAACTTGACGGCGCAGATTCAATGACTGCTTCCGAGAAACCAAGGAAAATAAACCTGGAAATTGGAGGGACGACCCGAATGTCGCTTAATGGCCGCAAGTCGCCCTCGACTGAAAGTCGGCGCTCGCGGTACGGCGCGGAACTGCTACTCCACGCGAATCTAGGTCTGGGTGCGGCCGAAGAACAGGATGGAACCGCGCATTTCGAGCTTCTTGCCACCGTCGATCACCGTCACCTTGGCGTTGCAGACCTTGCCGTTGTTCGGATCGAGAATCTTGCCTCCGCTCCAGACCGTGTCGCTTTCCTTCTTCAGGTCGGTCAGGATGGTCATGCCGATGACTGGTTTGCCCTTGCGTGGATCGTCGATGGCGCAAAGGCGGGGTGGCAGCGAATTCACGGTGGTTCTCCTTTCGGGCGAAGGGGAGGCCGGACCCATTGCGGTACGCCAGCCCGATTCTTGCGGCGCAGCAAGTGACAACAACAGGCTTATTTGAAGGATAAGAAAAAGTGAATGGTGCTTATAGATCGATCCGATTACATTGTCCGGCAACCAAGCAGGGTTATGCGCGCCGGCACGGCGCAGCGGCCGCTGCCAAAAATCTCAAGGAGCAGGGCTCATGCATCAGGGACGCAAGACGCTGACGCGTTACACCATCGAGGAGGAACACAAGCATCCGGGTGCCTCGGGGGAGTTCTCCGGCCTGCTTAACTCGCTGGCGACGGCCATCAAGATCATCTCCAACCAGGTGAACAAGGGTGCGCTGATCGGTGCGTTGGGCAACGCCGGCACCGATGCGGCATCGGTCAATGTCCAGGGCGAGGTGCAGAAGAAGCTCGACGTCATGAGCAACGACGTCATGCTCCTGGAAAACGAGTGGTCCGGCCACTTGAGTGGGATGGCCTCCGAGGAAATGGAGGACGTGTACGTCCTTCCCGCCCACTGCAAGCGCGGCAAATACCTGCTGGTCTTCGATCCACTGGACGGCAGTTCGAACATCGACGTCAACCTTACCGTTGGCACCATCTTCTCGATCCTGCGTGCGCCGAACCCCGGCAAGGATGCCAGCCTCGAGGATTTCCTGCAGCCCGGCACCGAGCAGGTCTGCGCCGGCCTTGCCCTGTATGGGCCGTCCACCATGCTGGTGCTGACCACCGGTGACGGCGTCGACGGCTTCACGCTGGACCGCGACATCGGCGCCTTCATCCTCACCCATCCGCAGATGCGGATTCCGGAGGACGCTCACGAATTCGCCATCAACTCATCCAATGCGCGTTTCTGGGAACCCCCGGTGAAACGCTATGTGGAGGAGTGCCTGGCGGGTAATACAGGCCCCCGCGGCAAGGATTTCAACATGCGCTGGGTCGCCTCGCTGGTGGCTGAAACCTTCCGCATCCTGACGCGCGGCGGCATATTCATGTACCCGCGGGACAGCAAAGACCCGTCGAAGCCGGGACGCCTGCGCCTGATGTACGAAGCCAATCCGATTTCATTCCTGATCGAGCAGGCCGGCGGCGCATCGACCACCGGGCGCGAGCGCGTGATGGAGCTTGCTCCGTCGGCTCTGCACCAACGCGTACCGCTGATTTTCGGTTCGAGGAACGAAGTCGAACGCGTTGCCGGCTACCATGCGGAATACACCAGCGGCAAGGAACCGGACACCTTCAACTCGCCACTGTTCTCAACGCGTTCGCTGTTCAGAACCCAATAACCCAGGAGGCTCCCATGTCGGTCAAGCATCCCATCGTTGCCATCACCGGATCCTCCGGCGCCGGCACGTCCACGGTAACCAAGTCTTTCGATCTGGTCTTTCGCCGCGAAAACCTCAAGGCCGCCATCGTCGAGGGCGACTCCTTCCATCGCTATGACCGCAAGTCCATGAAAGTGGCAATGGAAGAAACCCGGTTGAAAGGCAATAACCACTTCAGCCACTTCGGTCCGGAAGCCAATCTGCTCGAGGAACTGGCGGGGCTGTTCAAGACCTATGGCGAGACCGGCGTGGGCAAGGTGCGCAAGTATTTGCACAATCCTGAAGAGGCGGCGCCTTATGGCCAGCAATCAGGAGAATTTACGCCCTGGGAAGATATTCCCGGCGGCACCGATCTGATGTTCTACGAAGGCCTGCACGGCGCCGCGGTCACCGACACGGTCAATGTCGCGCAGCATGCCGACCTGTTGGTCGGCGTAGTGCCGACCGTGAACCTCGAATGGATACAGAAGTTGCACCGCGACAAGAACCAGCGCGGCTACTCGACCGAGGCCGTGGTGGATACCATCCTGCGCCGCATGCCGGACTATATCAACTACATCACGCCGCAGTTCTCGCGCACCCACGTGAACTTTCAGCGGGTGCCGACGGTGGATACCTCCAATCCGTTCATCGCCCGCGACATTCCGACGGCCGACGAGAGTTTCGTGGTGATCCGCTTTGCCAATTCGAAGGGCATCGATTTCCCTTACCTGTTATCCATGATCCACAATTCCTTCATGTCACGGCCGAACATCATCGTGGTGCCCGGCGGCAAGATGGAACTGGCCATGCAACTGATCTTCACGCCCATGATTCTGCGTCTGATGGAGAATCGGAAGCGGGCTTAAGTTTCAGCGAATTTCAGCGAATCAAGCACCTAGCAGTCTACCTAGCGCGATCCACCCGGTTTCGCCGATAATACCGGGCTACCCTGACGGAACCCATCCCGTCACCAGACCAATCGATGCCGCCATGACCACTTCCGCAACCGCAGCAGGCCCCGTGGGCTCCAAGCTTTCCAACGCCATTCGCGCCCTCGCCATGGACGCGGTGCAAAAGGCCAACTCCGGCCATCCCGGCGCCCCGATGGGCATGGCCGAGATCGCCGAAGTTCTGTGGACCAAGCACCTGCGCCACAATCCGGGCAATCCGAAGTGGGCCGACCGCGACCGCTTCGTGCTGTCCAACGGCCACGGCTCGATGCTGATCTACGCGCTGCTGCATCTCACCGGCTACGACCTCTCGATCGACGACCTGAAGAACTTCCG
>JBIJDI010000033.1:0-12878 GCA_044344235.1 Sulfuritalea sp.
GTTCCCGAGTATGGCGTTTTAATGCAGATGGCAGAGCACGCCTTCATTCTCGCCATCGATGGCTTCATGGGGCGTGAAGACGCAGTGATCAAGTCGCTTGATGATTTCCGTCCCAAGGGCGTCGCCGGCGTCACCACGCTGTCGAATGGACAGATTGTGCTGATTCTCGACATGAAGGAAGTCCTCGGCGCTTTTGGAGAAGGCCGCGGTGTCCCGCGCTCCACCTTCATTCCGGTGGAGAAGCTGGCAGCAGCCTGACGTTTTCCCGCGTCGAGCGGGAACATATCGGCAGGATGCCGTCTCCTCGTCCCTCGGAGACATAAATAACGGGCGTTTCGGCGCCTGTTCACGGGTTCTCCGCGGGTGCCGGCGGCAATAATTGCCGGTATGAGTGAGAACCTCCGTGGCTGAAGACAGCGACCTCGAACGAACTGAACCCGCGTCATCGCGGCGCCTTGAGCAGGCGCGCGAAGAGGGCAATGTTCCGCAGTCGCGCGAACTGATGGCCTTCATGGTATTGGCGGCGGGCGCGGGCGCGTTCTGGGTTCTCGGTGGATGGCTTTCGCAACGATCGTCCAGCCTGTTGCGGCATGGTTTGAGTTTCAGCCGCGAAGCCGCTTTTGATACTGCCTTGATGACCGGTTCGGCGCTCTCGTTGACCGCCGAAGCCTTTGTCATTGCGGGGCCGATCTTCCTTCTCGCTATCGCAGCGGCGATTGCCACCCCCTTCATGATCGGTGGCGGGGTGATATCTCCCAAGGCATTCCAGCTGGATTTCAACCGGATGGATCCGATCAAGGGCCTGGGGAAAATGTTTTCCTGGCAAAGCGTGGCCGAACTGGTCAAGGCGGTGCTCAAGGCGCTGCTGATTGCCGGCGTCTTGTATTGGGTGGTGAAGCATGAGCAGGACCGACTGTTCGCCTTGCTGAGCCAACCCATCGAAACCGCTCTGATTTCATTTGCGCAGGTGCTGCTCTACAGCTTTGCCGCGATTGTCGTCGGTCTTGCCTTTATCGCTGCAATCGATGTTCCGTTTCAGCTCTGGCAATACCATGACCGGCTGAAAATGACTAACGAGGAATTGAAGCGGGAGGCCCGGGAGAGCGAGGGCGATCCGTATCTCAAGGCACGCATCCGCAGCCAGCAGCGCGAACTGGCGCGTAGTCGCATGATGTCGGCAGTACCCAAAGCTGACGTGGTCGTCACCAACCCGACTCATTTTGCCGTCGCACTGAAGTACGAGAGCGGCACCATGGGGGCGCCGACTGTCGTCGCCAAGGGGATGAACCTGATTGCGCAAAGAATCCGCGAACTGGCGGACGAAAATCAGGTGCCGGTCCTCGAGGCGCCGCCGTTGGCGCGGGCGCTATACCGTCATACGGATGTCGGCGAACAGATTCCGGCACCGCTATATACCGCGGTGGCCGAGGTCATGGCCTATGTGTACCAGTTGAACCAGTTTGCGATATCCGCGGGGAATCTGCTGCCCCCGATTGCGCCGGCTGCAATCGCAGTGCCCAAGGGCATGGATCCGGGGGCTCCTGAATGAACGACACGCTGACGCTTCAGGGATTTGTTGAGCGGCTGAATATCCGTCAGATGCTGGCGCCGCTGCTCATCATCCTCATCCTGTCGATGATGGTGCTGCCGCTGCCGCCGTTTGTGCTGGACGTATTCTTTACCTTCAACATCGCCATCTCGGTCATGGTGCTGCTGGTGGCGATGTACACCATGAGGCCGCTTGATTTCTCGATATTTCCAACGGTATTGCTGGTCACCACGCTGCTGCGCCTGTCGCTCAACGTCGCATCGACGCGGATCGTCCTGTTGCAGGGACACAATGGCCCGGACGCCGCCGGCAAGGTCATCGAAGCGTTCGGCCACTTTCTGGTCGGCGGCAATTATGCGGTAGGCATTGTCGTGTTCATCATATTGACGCTCATCAATTTCATCGTGATCACCAAGGGTGCCGGCCGCATCGCCGAAGTCACCGCGCGCTTTACTCTTGATGCCATGCCGGGCAAGCAGATGGCCATCGATGCCGATCTGAACGCCGGTCTGATCGGTGAAGATGAGGCGCGCAAGCGTCGCGCCGAGGTCGCTCAGGAAGCTGATTTTTACGGCTCCATGGATGGCGCTTCGAAGTTCGTTCGAGGCGATGCGGTTGCCGGGATACTGATCCTGTTCATCAATATCATCGGCGGCCTGATTATCGGCGTGCTCCAGCACGACATGTCGGCGGGCGACGCAGCCAAGACCTACACCCTGCTGACTATCGGTGACGGACTGGTCGCACAGATTCCCGCATTGATCATTTCGACCGCAGCGGGTCTGGTGGTCACGCGCGTCGCCACGGGGCAGGATATCGGCCAGCAACTGGTGGCGCAGTTGTTCGGCAATCCGATGATCCTCGCTATCACGGCGTCCATTCTCGGAATACTCGGGCTGATCCCCGGCATGCCCAATTTCGTTTTCCTGATGCTCGGATCGGGCCTGGGGTTTCTGGCATGGCGGATGATGAAGAAGTCTGCCGTGACGATGCGAGCTGCCGAGGCTGCTACGGCCGAACAGCCTTCTGCTGCGATGCCTGAAAGCGTCGAGGCAAGCTGGTCGGATGTGGCGCCGGTAGACGTTCTCGGCCTTGAGGTCGGCTATCGACTGATTCCTCTGGTTGATCGGGGGCAGGACGGCGAATTGCTCAAACGCATTCGCGGCCTTCGCAAAAAATTTGCCCAGGAGATCGGCTTTCTTTCTGCTCCTGTGCACATTCGCGACAATTTGGAGCTTCGTCCCAATGCATATCGTCTGACGCTGAAGGGTGTGGCTATCGGTAACGGCGAAGCGTTTCCGGGGATGTATCTGGCGATCAATCCGGGGCGCGTTTCCGGGCAACTGGCCGGCACGCCAACCCAGGATCCGGCCTTCGGCCTGCCGGCGGTGTGGATCGAGGCCGGACTGCGCGAGCAGGCGCATGTTTACGGCTACACCGTGGTCGACGCCAGTACGGTAGTGGCGACCCACCTGAACCACATCATTCTGTCGCATTCCGCAGAGCTGCTTGGGCGTCAGGAAACCCAGGCCTTGCTTGATCACATCGCGGTCGAGTCGCCCAAGCTGGTCGAGGATCTGGTACCGAAGCAACTGCCCCTGTCTACGCTGCAGCGCGTGCTGCAGAACCTGCTTGAAGAAAGCGTCACGATCCGCGACATGCGGACCATCATCGAAACCCTGGCCGAACATGCGCCGCGCAATCAGGATCCCCTGGTGCTGACCTCCCTGGTGCGGATTGCCCTGGGTCGCGCCATCGTGCAGCAGCTATATCCGGGTAGCAACGAAATGCAGGTCATGGCCCTCGAACCGGGTCTTGAGCGCGTACTCGGGCAGGCCCTGCAGGGTGGAGGAGAGGATGCTTCCGGGATTGAACCGGGGCTTGCCGACACCCTGATGCGCGAGACCGCAGCCGCGTCCCAGCGACAGGAAGATCTCGGACTGCCGCCCGTCCTGCTCGTCCCCGGCAATGTGCGCTGGCTGCTGTCCCGCTTCCTGCGCCGTGTGGTTCCCCAGCTCAAGGTGATCGCCAATGCCGAAGTGCCGGATTCGAGAACGATCAAGGTGACGACTATCATCGGAGCAACTAAATGACTGTAAAACGCTTCTTCGGCGCGTCTGCGCGGGAATGTCTGCGTCGTGTAAAGGATGAACTCGGGCCCGACGCCGTGGTGATTTCGAACAAACCGGTGGATAACGGCGTGGAGATCGTCGCGATGACGCCTGACAGCCTCGATGCGATTTCGCAGCAGGCTACTGCTCCGCGTGCCGACATTCCGCGCGCTGCAGCTGCGCCAGCCAGTTCCGCGTCATCGGTGCAGAAGCCACGAGCACAGGATGACGACTACACCGTGACCCTGTCGCCGGCTGCGCGCAAGGCGCCTGTTGTGCGTCCATGGACACCTTACGAGACCGCTCCTGGCGCCGCCACGGCACAGGAGAGTTCTCCGCGCCTGCGGCCCCTGCCGCCACGGAGCCCTACCGAAAGGGATGTGTCGTCCCCTCCTAAGGTCGCGACCCCGCAGCGCTTGGCCGCTGAGCCGTCTGAGCATGCTTCTGCCGAGACGCCGCCCGCGGTGGCGGAACTGAGGGATGAACTCCGCGTCATCAAGAGCCTGCTTGAGCGCCAGCTGGCGGGGTTTGCGTGGGGCGAAATGTCCCGCGATACGCCGGTGCGCGCCATGCTGCTCGGCGAGATGATCGAAGCCGGGTTCTCCGGCCAGCTCGCACGACGGCTGGTGCAGGACATGCCGGAGGACATGAATCAGGATGACGGACGCAAGTGGCTGAAGGCGGCCGTCAATCGCCGCTTGCGCACCCTGCCGACGGAATCGGATTTCATCGATCGCGGCGGCGTGTATGCCATTGTCGGCCCGACCGGCGTGGGCAAGACCACTACCACAGCCAAACTGGCCGCGCGCTGCGTGGTGCGCTATGGCGCCGACCGTTTGGCGTTGTTGACCACAGACGGCTATAGGATCGGGGCGCAGGAGCAGTTGCGTATCTATGGCCGGATTCTCGGCGTCCCGGTTTTCGTGGTGCGCGACGGCGAAGATTTGCGCCGCACGCTGGCCGATCTGCGCGACAAGCACATGGTGTTGATTGACACCGTCGGCATGAGTCAGCGCGACCGAATGGTCGCGGAGCAAGCGGCGATGCTGATGCGCTCCGGAGAAGTCAACCGGTTGTTGCTGCTCAATGCCGGCAGTCGCGGCGACACCCTGGATGACGTGGTGCGTGCCTATGCCGGCGAAGACCTGGCCGGTTGCATCATGACCAAGGTCGATGAAGCGACGGCGCTGGCCCCGGCGCTCGATTGCATCGTGCGGCACGGCTTGACCCTCAGTTACGTTGCCAACGGCCAGAGGGTTCCCGAGGATCTGCATCTGCCCAATCGCAACTATTTGCTGCACCGCGCCTTCAAAGTCGGCGCTGGCGATACGGCGCACAGCCTGCGCGAAGAGGAAGTTGCCCTCGCGATCTCGCCACGCAGTTCTTCGGCGCTTGGAGCCTCCTTTGCCTGACATGAGCGACCCCCACGCTCGCTTTGCTTCGCTGCCCCCCGAGGGGGCGCAGGCCTCTCTTGGGGCGGCCCGGCGGGAGGCCTCGAATCAGACTGCCGGAGATCAGGCTGCCGGTTTGCGGCGTCTGTTTGGCGCTCGGGCACCGCAGGTGATCGCGTTTGTTTCCGGTCGGGACGCCTGCGGGCGGACGACCTTGCTGGTCCAGACCGCCGCAGCGCTGGCACAAGCCGGGCACGGGGTCGTGATCATCGACGAAAACCCCGGACCCAACAATGTGATGGCGACCTTTGGCATGACATCCCGCTACGATCTGATGGACGTGGTCCAGAATGACCGTTCGGCGCAGCAAGTCATGCGACCCGCCGCGCCTCTGGTAAGGGCTGTTGCCGCGTCGCGTTTTGCCAATGAACTGATTCATGTGGATGCCGTCAGCGCAGGGTACCTGAACGCAGGCCTGCGGGAGATTCAGCAGGGCGCCGCCTTCGTCATGATCGACTGCGCATCGCGCCGTGGCGGCCACATCTCTCCACTGGCGCTTGCAGCCCGACATATAGCGGTCGTGGTAGCAGCGCAAGGCTCTGCGATTACCCATGCCTATGCGCTGATCAAGCGACTGGCGCGCGAACGAGGACGCGAAAGCTTCCAGGTGGTGATCACCCGCGCACGATCCGAGGAGGAGGCGCAGGCGATATTTGACAACTTGCGACGCACGGCTCGCGAGCATCTTGGGGTTCGGCTCGACTATCTCGGTGGCTCGCGCGTGCCGGTGACCGATCATTTGGCCGATGCACTGCAAAGCCGTCTGCCGCTTGGTACGAGCGACGTGGACGTCGGCGGATTTCTTCCCTTCGAGGTGCGTCCGCCGCTGCGTCGGGGCGTGTCGGGACATGCGGGGAAGCATCTGGAATCGGTGTTATAGTCGTTCCGTCTAGATGGCCTGATCGACCGGATCGATGTACACCGCACAGGGCGTGCTCGCCAAAGAGCAGCTCGTTTCCAAGTATGTCCCCCTCGTCAAGCGCATCGCCTTTCATATGATGGCGAAGCTGCCGGCGAGTGTCGAAGTCGACGATCTGGTTCAAAACGGCATGATCGGCTTGCTTGACGCGATGAGCCGCTACGAGGAAGGCCTTGGCGCCCAGTTCGAGACCTATGCCGCACAGCGGATACGCGGCGCCATGCTTGACGGCCTGCGCAACAACGACTGGTCGCCACGTGGCGCGCGCCGTGAAATGCGGCGCGTCGAGGCGGCAATTCATAAATTGGAGCACGAAAACGGGCGCCAGCCATCGGAAAGCGAACTGGCGGCGGCTCTGGATCTGAGTCTGGCTGATTACCAGAAACTGCTGCTTGAGGCGCGGGGCCACCAGCTGGTGTATCTGGAGGATCTGGCTGACGGCCAGGACAGCGATTTCCTTGAGCGCCACGGCGCAATCCCGGGGCTTGATCCGTTGGCCTTGCTTGAGGAAGCGGGTACGCGCCAGGCATTGGTGAATGCCATCGAAACCTTGCCGGAACGCGAAAAGATGATGATGGCACTGTATTATGAGCAGGATCTGAATCTGCGGGAGATCGGTGAAGTGCTGGGCGTGACTGAATCGCGGGTATGCCAGTTGCACAGTCAGGCAATTGCCCGTCTGCGGGCTGCAGTGGTTGGCGAAGGCAAGCTCGTGAGCAAGATTCGTCGCGGAGCCAAGCCGCCACCCTCAATCAAGACCTGACCACTATGGACAAGATCAGTTTTTTCGGCCTCGCGCTCGGACTTGCCACAATTCTGGTTGGTCAGGTGTTGGAAGGTGGGCACGTCTCTTCATTGATTCAGCCCACGGCGATGTTGATCGTGTTCGGCGGTACCTTGGGGGCGGTCATGCTGCAAAGCCCGATGCCCGTGTTCCTCGCAGGAATGCGAATGAGCATTTGGGTGTTTTTCCCGCCCAGCATAGACCCGCTGAAGCTGATCAGCGACGTTGGCCATTGGAGCCAGGTGGCGCGCAAAGAGGGGCTGCTGGCCCTTGAAGAGCAGATCCCTTCTGTCTCCGATCCATTTGCGCAAAAGGGATTGCAGCTTCTGGTCGATGGCGCTGAACCCGATCGCTTGCGTGAAGTCCTCGACGTTGAAATCGGCGCTTATGAAGCCCACCTGAAACTGTCTTCGAAGATATGGGAGTCTGCCGGGGGCTATTCGCCGACCATAGGCATCATCGGCGCGGTCATGGGCTTGATCCATGTGATGGAAAACCTTGCCGATCCCGCGAAACTGGGCAGTGGAATCGCGGTGGCTTTCGTCGCAACAATCTATGGTGTCGGCGCTGCCAATCTGGTTTTTCTCCCGATCGCCAAGAAACTCATGGCGAACATTTCGATTCTGGTCATCCAGCGTGAAATGCTGGTCGATGGCCTGGTGGGGATCGCCAATGGCGACAATCCGCGGATTGTGGAAAGTCGCCTGCAAGGATACCTGGCCTGATGGCAGGCTACCGTCGTCGACGCCGCCGCGAGGCCGATGACCACGAAAACCACGAACGCTGGCTGGTGTCATACGCCGATTTCATCACCCTGTTGTTCGCCTTCTTCGTGGTGATGTATGCGCTCTCATCTGTCAATGAGGGCAAGTACCGGATCATGTCGGATTCGATCAGCTCCGCGTTCCGCAGCGTTCCCGGTGGCGCCGGTCAGATAGCGATCAATACCAATGCCAATTCACCGATGTCGATCGCGATTCCGACCAAGCGCCTTCCGCCTAACGTCAAGACCGATGCAGCGCAGGTCGTGAAAAGGGAAAATCTGCGGAAAATGGCCAGGGAGCTCAACAAGGCCTTGGCACCGCTCGTCGAGGAAGGCAAGGTCACGGTCACCGAAGGCGCGCTGGGAATCACGGTCGATATCAATGCCAGCGTGCTGTTTGCGTCGGGTGACGCCCGCCTCGATCTGGCTGCCGTAAGGGCATTGGCTGCGGTCGCTCAGATTCTGGTGCCGACTGATTTTCCTGTCATCGTCGAAGGACACACCGACAACACGCCGATCAATACGCCGCAGTTTCCGTCCAACTGGGAACTCTCCGGAATGCGTGCATCGAGCGTGGTGCGGTTGTTCATCGAGACGGGAGTGGACGGGCGCCGCCTCACCGCGACGGGTTATGCCGACCAGCGGCCGCAGGCCGACAACGCCACCGCCGAAGGCCGGCAGCGCAACCGTCGGGTGGCAATCACGATAGAGTCGCGGGCGCCGGATAATGCGGTGGAGGTGCCGATTCCCGAGTAAGGGAGGGCAGGTGGCAAGACCTTGCCACCGCCACCTGGATTCAACCTTTGCCGAAAGATCGTTTTCCTGCAACCAGATTCCGCGGCTGGCCGTCGGCGCCGTAGATTGATTCGGCGCCACCGGAGATCAATACCGACAGCGCCTCCTGATTCTGTTTCAGGAGCAGATTGATCAGCCGGCCATTCGTTTCGTTTCCATCGCGGGCTTGCGTGGCGAGTTCCAGCAACTCGTGCCAGCGCCGTGTTTCAACTTTGGGGTCAGGCCGGCTTGCCAGCCATGCTTCAATACCGGGACGTCCCTTTGCGAAGCCGTCCCTGGTCAGCAGCGCATCGCGCCTTGCTTCGAGCTGACTGAGTTGCCCGGCAAGTGACGACTTTTCGATCGCAATATCGGGTAGGCGATCAGCTTGAGCTCCGGTGATGACTTTGCGTTCTTCCTCGAGCAAAGCGCAAAACCGTCTCACATCAGAGAGTTCTCTGACCAGCAACTCCGACAAGGATTCCACTGAGAGGGGAGCGAACCTGCTGAAATTCAGAGTGCGGTGTTGGCCGTCACGCGGGGCGACGGTTCTGGTCCAGCATTTCCCGAACGCTGCTGATCAAGCCATCCGCGATCCGCTCGGAATTGACCTGGAATCGGCCCTCGCTGATGGCCTGCCTGATCTCGGCAACTTTCTGAGCATTGAAAGCCGGTTCGGAACCGCTCACGGAATGCATGGCGACGGACACCACTGTGGCGGGCTGTCCCGCAGAGGGGCTTGCCGCCGTTGCGCGTGTAGCCGCGGGCTTGGACCCAGCCACGCGGGAACCCGCGGGGCTTTGTCCGGAGCCGATGGTCTTGGCAGAGTTGTCGATCTTCATGGGCAGGGGCTTCCGTCGTATATGCGGCGTCTGCTAGCGTTTACGGCAAATTTGATAATAACTTTATATCCTAGTCTCGGCTGGATGAGATTATCAATTAAATCAAAATCTTATCTCTATCGTTCCATCGGCGCGGACGACTCCGCTCAGGATTTGACCGGAGTTTAGCCGCACCTGGGTGACTTGTCCAACCACCGCGTTGGTGAGCGCTCGCCCTTCATTGGTGACTTGAAAGCCGCTGCCGGTGCCGACGATCTTGACGCTCTGGCCCTGCTGCACAACGGTTGGCTGCCTGAGCATGTCGGCCCGCAACGGGCGACCGGCGGCAAGGGACGCGATCGCGGCGCGGCCGATGGCCTGCTCCTTGTCCATCAGTACGCCGCTCGGCAGATCGGAAAGCTCGCCAAGCTGGGCACGAACATCGGCGTCGGTGAGTTTTTGACCCGCGTTGATGGGTCGTGCAACCACCAGATATTCTGCGATGACGCGAACGTGCACCGGCACCCAAAGATTCCAGCTTCCGCCACGACAACGCACCGCGACCTGAGTCTTTCCCCATGGGCGTGCGCCGCTTCCCATCGACACGTCAAAGCCCTCGCAGGCGCCCGCCAGCCGGTCTGCATCGATATTCCCGATGCTGTAGGTCGCTTTCCCGGGCAGGCCCTTGATCTGGACGCGCAAGAACTCGTCAACCGCTCCGCGGATCGCGGCGGAATCGGCAGCGAGAGCAGGCTGGTCAGTGGCAATCAGCAGCAAGACGGTCAGGAAGCCAAGAAGTTTTTGCATAGCTGCACATTCAACCACGGCTTTGATCGTGGGCATGCACTCAGCAGCATCCCGGTACCCCCTCAATTCCCGATGTACCTGTTTGCACAGCGGCGGCAAGTTTTGCCGAAAGTCATCCATGGCTTGCCGCCCGCGGCGCGTCGGCGAAGCGCATTTGCGGCCAGTTGGGGGCAGAACAAGCCATGGCACGGATGATGCATTGGCCACCATACCAATACTCGCGATCCTCACCTGCTACCGTGATTGACAGAATCGACGCCCACCTTCAAGTAAAACGTACGGCCCTGAATGCGCGGGCTTATCGTCAGGAGTTGCTCGCCTCGAATATCGCCAACGCGGACACACCGAACTACAAGGCCCGGGACATCGATTTCAAAGGAGCTCTCGCAGGGGCGCTCACCGGTCGTACGGAAGGCGCCTTGACTCTGGCTAGAAGTTCTTCGCGGCATTTGGGCAGTGAATCCGGTCAGTCACTCGAATTTCCCGTCAAATATCGAACCGAGTTTCAACCGAATGTCGACGGCAACACGGTGAACATGGATATCGAGCGTGCTGCTTTTGCCGAGAACGCGATGCAGATGGAGGCCTTGTTGACCTTCGTGCGCGGCAGTCTGAGCACTTTGCAGACCGCAATGCAGAGTCAATAAGACAAGCGGAGACGACCATGAGCCTGTTCAATATTTTTTCAATTGCCGGATCTGCGCTCACCGCCCAGTCGGCCCGTCTTAACGCGGTTGCCAGCAATCTGGCCAACGCTGACAGCGTGGTGGGTGCCGATGGACAGCCGTACCGGGCCAAGCAGGTGGTGTTCAAGGCAACGGCCGTGGAAGGTGGCGGCGTCGGAGTGCGCGTCACTCAGGTGGTCGAAAGCGCTGCGCCGCTGCGCATGATGTACGAACCGGCGAACCCGGCGGCAAACGAGCAGGGCTATGTCGCCATGCCGAACGTCAATGTGGTCGACGAGATGGTCAACATGATCTCTGCCTCGCGGTCGTACCAGAACAATGTTGAGGTAATGAACACCGCCAAGTCGTTGATGCAGAAAACGCTGGCGATCGGGCAGTAGGCTATTGAAAGGACCATGAAATGACAACTGGCGCAACTTCCGGCATCGCGGGGACCACCCAATCGCTGATTGACTCGGTCAATGGCACGGTGAGCACGACAGCCAAGAGTACGACGGCCGATACGCAAGATCGGTTTCTGAAGCTCCTGACTACTCAATTGAAGAATCAGGATCCGCTGAATCCCATGGATAACGCGCAACTGACCTCGCAACTGGCGCAGATCAGCACCGTCGATGGCATCGAGAGGCTGAATGCCACGCTGCAGAAACTGGTGTCAAGTTCTGTTGATGCGGAAGCCATGCAGGCGGCGGGTTTGGTCGGACATCAGGTCATGGTAGCCGGCAGTGGGCTCCAACTGACGGATAGCGGAGCGGTGGGTGGCGTCGATCTTGGTTCGGCGGCCGACAGTGTGACGCTGACCATCAAGGACTCAAATGGTCTTGTGATCAAGACGCTGGATCTGGGCAGCCTGGAAGCAGGAACCAACAACTTCACGTGGGACGGCAAGACCGATTCGGGCGCACAAGCGGTGAATGGTGCCTACAGCCTGTCGGTTGATGCGAAAAGAGGCACTGACAAGGTGGCCGCGTCGATCTTGCAGCTTGCCGGTGTGGTGAGTGTCAATCGAAGCAGCCAGGGCGTTACGCTCGATCTCGGGCAACTCGGGTTGGCAAAAATGAGCGACGTAAAACAAATTTTCTGAGAAGGAGAACAACATGGGCTTTCAACAAGGTTTAAGTGGTCTTAACGCCTCTTCCAAGTCGCTCGACACCATCGGCAACAATATTGCCAACTCGGGTACGGTAGGTTTCAAGAGCGGCTCGGCACAATTTGCCGACGTGTTCGCGGCCTCCTTGAGCGGCGCGGGTGCGGCACCTGTGGGCATCGGTACCAAGGTCGCCGCCATCGTGCAGCAATTCAGCCAGGGCAACATTTCCTCCACCAACAATCCTCTGGATACCGCCATCAATGGCGGCGGCTTCTTCCAGATGGACGACGGTTCGGGCGGCACGGTGTACGGACGCAACGGACAGTTTCAGCTCAACAAGGACGGCTATATCGTCAACGCCCAAGGCTTGCAACTCAAGGGCGTCCCAGCGGCCAACGGCGTGATCGCCACCGGCGCACCGTCGGTTCCGCTGCGGCTATTCGATCCGACGCAGAGTCTGGCTGGGGCGCCTCAGCGAACCGGGTCCAGTGCGGCTGCGCTCGGGATTCAGGCCAACGTCAATCTCGATTCGCGTGTCGCGGTACCGACCGTGGGGGTATTCAACTACGCCAATCCGTCGTCCTACAATCAATCGACTGCGGTCACCGTTTACGACAGTCTGGGCAACCCGCACACCTACTCGATGTATTTCGTCAAGGCCGCAGCGGCGAATCAATGGAGAGTCTATTCGACACTCACGAACCCGGCTGGCGCCGTGCCGACGTTCACTGACCTCTCGGCGGCCGGTGCGACTTCTTTGGGAACCCTGACATTCAACACATCGGGCGTTCTGACTTCGGCGCCTCTTTCCGAGTCACTGACCGACGTTGAAATGGGCTTCACCGGTGCTGTGACCACACCACAGGTAATTCCTGTGAATTTTGCGGGCAGCACGCAATTCGGCTCTTCGTTCTCGGTCAACGCCTTGGCTCAGGACGGATTTTCGGCAGGTACTCTGGCAGGCTTCAACATCGGCGAAGACGGCGTTCTGCTGGGTCGCTACTCAAATGGCCAGACCAAGGCGGTAGGCCAGATCGTGCTGGCGACTTTCCGCAATTCCCAAGGCTTGCAGCCTTTGGGCGACAACCGGTGGGCACCCACCTCCTCCAGTGGTGATCCGCTC
>JBIJDI010000306.1:0-3729 GCA_044344235.1 Sulfuritalea sp.
GATCGAAATCGCGATCGGCATAGTCGTTGATCACGCAACCGGCGGAGCGCATCAGCAACGTGCCCAAGGCGAAGATCCAGACCAGCAGCCAGTGCGGCCGCCCTCCGGTGACGATCCACAAGGCCCAGAGCGTGGGCCACAGCAACAGCAGCGTGCCGATCGGCTTGTCCAGCCGCATCAGCTTTTCGTAAAGGTCGGCGCGTTGCTTCAGTTCGGCGAAAGTCATGCCGCCAGTTTTGCGCTCGCCAGCCGATTCAGGCTGACACCCTGCTCGGCGGCCTCAGTCGCCAAGGCGCGATGCACTTGCGGCGGAATGCGGACGCGGAACTCGCCGCTGTAGTGCTTCTCGGCCAGAGGAACGGGGATGGCCTCACCCGCCGCCAGCATGTCGGCCCCCGCTTCGGACACGACCCGCCGGATTCCCTTCAGAGCAGCCTCCGGCGTTTTCGACAGCCATGACAGCGACGGAAACTCGGCGCACAGGCCAACGTGTTCGCCGTCCTCGGCCGACCAGGTGACACGGTAGGTATAGTGATCAACGCTCATTGCGCAGCCCCTCCAATTTGTCGATTGCAAGCAGCACCTGCCTGACCTGATACGCCTTGGCCTTGCCTTTGTCATCCTGGATGTTGATCCGCGGATCGCCCACCCAGGGCGTCTTGAAGATGGCGTGACTAGTGCCCGTCTGGCGCGGCTTCCCGAAATACGCCTCGCACACCTTCTTGAGATCGCCAAACCGCACATTGCCCGGTTCGCGTCGCATCTGGTCGAGGATTTTGGTGGAAGCCGCCATGAATCAATGGTACCAATAGCGGCACCACTTTTCAAGCGACCCGGCCGACCGGGCAGCACCGCCCGCCTCACAGGGCGCCATATTTCCGCTTCCGCTCCGCAGTGTATGCCCACCAGGGCTTGGGCGCTTCGCCGTCCATGAAGCGCGTGATGGAAATGAACACGTCCAGCACACAGGGATCCTGCCGCGTCGAGCTCTTGGCGCAGAGGCTCCGGTAGAGCTTGAGCGGATCGCGACCCTTCAGTTGTGCCGGCGTACGGACGCCGATGAACTCCAAATCCCTTTTCATGGCGGGGCCCACGTTCGGCAGGTCCGTCAGCAGGCGCACCTGCCCGCGCTCGACCCTGGCCGGGTTCATGTGCCTACTTCCACCGCTTGAGCCGGCCAAGCCCACTGGCAAAGAAGCTGGCCACGAACCTGGGGAAGCCTCTCTCCCGCAACTTCTCGACCACCAGGGTTTTCATTTCGTCCAGGCTCATCAACGGGCCAAGGAAGCCCGAGCCAACAAGCAACGCCTCTAGGCAACCTACGACAGAAAACATGCCCCCAACAAATAGACATAACTTCCGATTGGCGTTCAACTGGTGTGGATCGTAGTGCGACTATTGCCTAACATCAATTGAACAGCAAATTTTCAGGGTTTCGCGGACGGGCTGCTGCACAACCCGGCAATGTTCTTCGGTGACGGCATCTTGACGACAATCAAATGGAATATCAAGCGGGCGTCCGCTTGGTGGAATCTGTTCCATTGCCTCGTCATGGCCAGCGCGGCGTGACAGCGCACTCAGGCCTTGAGCAATTCCTCGCGCCCACCCAGCCAGCGCTGCAGATGCGCCTCGGCACGCTGCGGCTCGTCGCGCAGCATGGCTTCGGCGACGGCGCGCGCCTGCTCCACCAGCGCTTCGTCCTCCAGGTCGGCATAGCGCAGCAATGGCAATCCGCTTTGGCGCGCGCCGATGAATTCGCCGGGGCCGCGCAGGCGCAGGTCCTCGCGGGCGATCTCGAAACCGTCGGTGCTTTCGAAAACTATTTTCAGGCGCGCCCGCGCCAGTTCGCCCAGCGGCTGGGCGTAGAGCAGGATGCAAGCGGATTGCGCCGCACCGCGCCCGACCCGGCCGCGCAACTGGTGCAGTTGCGCGAGGCCGAAGCGCTCGGCGTGTTCGATGACCATCAAACTGGCATTGGGCACGTCGACCCCGACTTCGATCACCGTCGTGGCTACCAGCACCTGAACCTCGTTCTTCACAAAGGCCGCCATCACGGCGGCTTTTTCGACGGCCTTGAGCCGGCCATGCACCAGGCCGACGCGCAGGTCGGGCAGGTCGGCGCTGAGCCGCGCATAGGTTTCTTCGGCGGTCTTCAGTTGCAGCGTCTCGCTTTCTTCGATCAGCGGGCAGACCCAGTAGGCCTGGCGCCCGGCGCGACAGGCCTCGTGCACGCGCGCCACGACCTGGTCGCGGCGCGCTTCCGCTACCAGCTTGGTGGTGACCGGGCTGCGGCCTGGCGGCAGTTCGTCCAACACCGAGACATCAAGATCGGCGTAGTAGCTCATGGCAAGGGTGCGCGGAATCGGCGTCGCCGACATCGCCAACTGGTGCGCGAAGAGGCCCTTCTCTTTCAGCGCCAGGCGCTGGCGCACGCCGAAACGGTGCTGCTCGTCGACGATGGCGAGGCCGAGGCGGGCGAACTCGACCTTGTCTTCGATCAGCGCATGGGTGCCGATCACAATCGCCGTCTCGCCAGCGCCGACTTTTGCGATTACCGCTTCCTTCTCGCGCTTCTTCAGGCTGCCGGTGAGCCAGGCAACAGGCAGGCCGAGCGGTTCCAGCCATGCCGCGAGCTTGTGGTAATGCTGCTCGGCGAGAATTTCGGTGGGCGCCATCAGTGCCGCCTGATGACCGGCTTCGACCGCCTGCAGCATGGCCAGCGCGGCGACCACGGTCTTGCCGCTGCCGACATCACCTTGCAGCAGGCGCTGCATCGGATGCGGCTGGCCAAGGTCGGCGGCAATCTCCTGCCAGGCGCGCTGCTGCGCTTTGGTCAGGCGGAATGGCAGGGATTTCAGCAAAGCGCCGGTCAAGGTCGTCGTCGGCTTCAGTCGCGGCGCACCGCGCGCACGGCGGGCGGTATAGGCGCGGCGCAGGCTGAGCTGCTGCGCCAGCAGTTCGTCGAACTGCACGCGGCGCCATGCGGGGTGATGGCGCGATTCCAGGACGGCCTGCGCCATATCCGGCGGCGGCGTATGCAGGCGATGAATGGCGGCGGAAAATTCGGGCAGCTGCAGCGTTTCCCGCAGTTCCGGCGGCAACGTGTCGCTCAGGTCGGCGCGCTGCAATGCGCGCTCGATCAAGCGGCGCAAGGTGGCCTGGCCGAGGCCGGCCGTGGTCGGATAGACCGGCGTCAGGCGGTCCGGCAAAGGCTCATCCGCACCCATGACGTGAAAGCGCGGATGGATGATCTCGGGCCCGAGATAGCCCTCATGCGCCTCACCGAAAATGCGCAGATGCGCGCCGACCTGCAAGGCCTTTTGCTGGCTCGGATAAAAGTTCAGAAAGCGCAGCAGCAGTGCGCCACTGTCATCGCGCACCCGCGCCAGCAACTGGCGGCGCGGCCGGTAGGCGATTTCGCTGTCGAGGACCTCGACTTCGAACTGCGCCGCGACGCCGGGTCGCGCATCAGCGAGCGCCGTGATGCAGGTCTCGTCTTCGTAGCGCAACGGCAGATGCAGCACGAAATCGGCATCGGTGCGCAGACCGAGCCGGGCCAAACGGGCCGCGAGCGTGTTGCCGGTTTTCTTTTCAGCCAAGGACGAGCACGGCATCCGCCTCGACCAGGGCGCCGCGCGGCAATTCCTTGACGCCCACCGCAGCGCGCGCCGGGTAGGGCTCGCTGACGTACTTCGCCATGGTTTCGTTCACCTTGGAAAAGTTGGCCAG
>JBIJDI010000034.1:0-12836 GCA_044344235.1 Sulfuritalea sp.
GGCGGCATCTCCGGCGTCGTGCTGGGCACCGAGCAGATCAACATGCTGATGCACAACACCTTCTACGTGCCGGGCCACTTCCACGCGACGGTTGTCGTGGGTACCACGCTGGCCTTCATGTCGATCACCTACCTGCTGGTGCCGACGCTGTTCAGGCGCGAAATGCTGTTCCCCAAGCTGTGCCAGATCCAGCCCTACCTCTACGGCCTGAGCATGATCGTGCTGTCGATGGTGATGATGGGCGCCGGTACCCTCGGTGTTTCCCGCCGTCACTGGGACATGGCGTTCTCGGGTGCTCCGTTCCAGTATGAGTGGCCCGGTGCGGCTTACCTGATGATGGGTCTCACCGGTATCTTCGGCGTGATCGCGGTCGTCGGTGGTGGTTTGTGGATCGGCCTCGTGGTCCTCTCGCTGCTGTTCGGCAAGAAGCTTGATGGCGGCCCGACCTCCGACAAGCCGACGCCAATTCCGGACCAGTCCGCTGCTGCTGCGGCTTCCGGCGCCGGCAGCGAAGAGCACACCAATGTGCCGGGCACGGTGGTTCTGGCCATGACACTGCTGGTCTGCTTCGTCCTCTACTACTTCGTGAATTGGAAGTATCTGTCTGAGGTATGGGGCCTCAGCTGATCACTGGCTGACCCAGGCATAAGGTTTCCCCGCACTTCGGTGCGGGGAAACCTGCCTGAATCGGGCTTGGCCAACAGGCCCGATTCAAGCAGGTTTCAGAAGTGACAAGAACTAGAACGACACCACCCAAAAACACTTAATGGAATCGACGCTGCCTCCCACACGATCGACCGGCATTCCCTTCCGCGCCATCATGGGGGTGTTCAAACTGCGCATCGGCGTCGTCATCACCTTCACCGCCCTGGCCGGCTTGTCGGTGAGCGCCGGCCCCGGCCTGAGTCTCGCGCAGCTTGTCACCTTGACGCTTGCCGTGCTGGTTTCCTCGGCCAGCGCCGGCGCCTTCAACCAGTATTACGAACACGACATCGATCCGCTGATGTCGCGCACCCGCAAGCGGCCCTTTGCCACCGGTGAAGTCAGCCACGGGCCTGTCTGGCTGGTAGTGATCTTCGGTCTGATGACAGTCTCGGTTGCCGCGGCGTGGATCGCGCTGAATGCCTGGGCCGCCCTGTTCACCTTCCTCGGCGCCTTTTTCTATGCGATCGTTTATACGGTGTGGCTCAAGCGTCGCACCTGGCTCAACATCGTGTTCGGCGGGCTGGCGGGCAGTTGGGCGGTACTGGCGGGAGCGACCGCGGCCGACCCCCATGTCGGTGCGGTACCGCTAAGCCTGGCCTTCATCCTTTTTTTATGGACGCCGCCGCATTTCTGGAGTCTCGCCATCGCCTTTCGCGAGGACTACGCGGCGGCGGGCGTACCCATGTTGCCGGTGGTAGTCGGTGACAAGCGCGCCGCACAAATCATTTTTGCCAGCACGCTGACGCTGGTGACGGCATCCTTTCTTCCGCTGGCCTTCGGCCTGGGGGCGATCTACTTTGCCGGCGCCGCGGCCGGCGGCATCCTGTTCGTCCAGAAGGCCTGGTGTCTGATGCGAAACACCAGCCGTGAAGCTGCAATGACCTGCTTCCATGCCTCGCTGGCTCAGTTGACTCTGGTACTCACTGCTGCAATCATCGACGCCCGGTTCTAGCTCGGCGTCCCTCCCGTGATTTCTTTCTGCATTCGTGCCGCGCTCGTGGCAGCGTCAATTGCTGCAGCGACCAGCGCCCTCTCCGCCGACAAGGCGCCCGCGCCCAAGCTCGCCCAGCAGCCGCAGGGAGCACGCACCGGCCTGGCCCTCACCACGCTCGACGAAAAGGCGGCGCTGGAACGATCGCAGAGCGTGATCGGCAAGCCCGTGGGCGACCACGTGCTGCTCGATCGGCAGGAGCGCCCCACCCCGCTTGCCAAATACCGGGGAAAACCGCTGTTGGTGAATTTTGTTTACACCGCCTGCTTCCAGGTCTGTCCCACTACCACCAAGAACCTGCAGAAGGCCGTGGAGGGCACGGTCAACGTGCTCGGAGCCGACAGATTCAACATCATCAGCATCGGCTTCAACCAGCCCTTCGATTCGCCCCAGGCGATGAAGGCCTTTGCCACCCAGTACGGCATCCACCTGCCCAACTGGGAATTTCTCAGCCCGGCGGCCGCGATCGTCGACGAACTGACGCAAAGCTTCGGCTTCAGCTATGTGGCGACGACCGCCGGGTTTGATCACATGAATCAGGTCACCATCGTCGATGCCGATGGCAAGATTTTCAGGCAGGTCTATGGTGAAACATTCACCGCCGCGGATCTGGCGGAACCCCTCAAGGCGATGATTACCGGCTCACCCATCCCGTCCCAGACCAGCACCCTGGCAGAGATCATCGACCGGGTCAGAATACTGTGCTCGGTCTATGACCCAGTCACCGGCAGGTACCGCACCAACTACGCGCTGTATTTCGAGATCGCCGGGTTCATCAGTTTCATGTTTTTCATGCTCTGGGTGGCCTGGAGTTTCATGAGGAAACGCCACAGCGACAAGATTCAATCGGATTGATGCGAGTCAAGTCGGATAGTGCCCGACTCGCATATCATTAACCGCTAATAAACCCACAGTGACCAAGTGGTCAACTGATGCCGGCGGTACGGAACCTCCCAACGTGAGTTTGCACGCAGCCTTGCGCGGCAACGCGCAAAACCTCTTCGAACATATCGAGAATTTTCTCGATGCGTCCTTTGGCGGCGCCGACAATCCGCTGCGCCATCTCGGCGCGCTGGGTCTGTATTTCCTCTGGATACTGGTCGCCACCGGACTCTATCTCTACACGGTGCTGGATACCAGCATCGATGGCGTCTACAACTCGATCGGCCATCTGTCGCGGGAACAATGGTATCTCGGCGGCATACTGCGCAGTCTGCATCGCTATGCCTCGGACGCATTCGTGCTGGTCATGATGCTGCATCTGGCGCGGGAGTGGGCCTACGGCCGTTACTACGGCTTTCGGCTCTACTCGTGGGTGACCGGGGTGCCGCTGATCTGGTTCGCCTACATCTCCGGCATCGGCGGCTACTGGATCGTCTGGGACCGGCTGGCGCAGTTTTCGGCCATAGCCACGACGGAGCTGCTGGACTGGCTGCCCTTTTTCAATGAGCCGACGGCGCGCAACTTTCTCGCGCCGGACAGCATCAGCGATCGCTTTTTCACCGTGCTCATTTTCATCCACATTATCGTCCCGCTGATGATGATCCTCGGCCTCTGGGCCCATGTCAATCGCATCAGCCGGGTGGATTACCTGCCCTCGCGACGGGTGATGCTGGCCACCATGGTCAGCTTCCTCGCCCTGGCCGTGATGAAGCCGGCCTTGAGCGAAGCGCCCGCCAATCTGGCCCTGGTCGCTGCCGATGTGCCGCTGGACTGGTTCATCCTGTTCATCCATCCGCTGACCGACATCACCTCGCCGGCGGCCGTGTGGACGCTGATCTTCGGCGCCACGATCCTGCTCTTCGCCCTGCCCTTCCTGCCTCACCCTGCGACCCAGGCGATTGCCGTGGTCGATGCGGCCAATTGCAACGGCTGCAGCCGCTGCCACGTTGATTGCCCCTACGAGGCAATCACCATGGTCCCTCATCCCGGCAAGCCGGGCCACAAGATCGCCATTGTCGATCCCGACAACTGCGCCGGCTGCGGCATATGCGCGGGTTCCTGCCCGTCATCGACGCCCTTCCGCAGCCAGGAAAGGCTCGTCACAGGCATCGACATGCCGCAGCAGCCTGTGGATGTCATGCGTCGCGAGTTGGAAGCCGAAGTTGCGCGGCTTGCCGGAAAAACCAGACTGCTGGTCTTCGGCTGCGACAAGGGCGTCGACGTGCGCGGTCTTGCCGCTGCGGATACCGCCGCCATCAGCCTGATCTGCACCGGCATGCTGCCGCCCTCCTTCATCGAGTATGCGCTGCGCAGCGGCGTCGATGGCATCGTCGTCACGGGCTGCCGCGATGGCGGTTGCGATTTTCGCCTCGGCATGGAATGGACGCGGGAGCGCCTTGCCCACCAGCGCGAACCCTATTTGCGCAGCCTCGTACCCCTGGATCGACTGCAAGTGGTCCCGGCGTCGCGCGGCGAAGGCATACAACTCGCCGCCGCTGTGGAAGAATTCAGAACCCGACTCGAAACCCAAGCGGTCGCCAGCATCCGACCTCCCGCCTATACCCGGAGAAAAACACATCATGGCTAAACCCGCCGCCATCGTCGGCCAGATCATTCTTTACGGAGCATTCGCCGCCTTCATCGGCTACTTCGCCACTGCGCCGACCTACAAGCAGATACCGGACGACGTCGCGCTGATCAAGCTCTCGATGAGTCATCTGGGGGGCCGCGAGTGCCGCAAACGCACGCCCGAAGAACTGGCCAAGCTGCCGCCCAATATGCGCGCACCGCTAGAGTGTCCGCGCGGGCGTTCCGATATCAAGCTGGTCCTTGAGCTCGACGGAAAGCCGATGTTCGAAACCGTCATGCATCCCACCGGGCTGTCGAAGGACGGCGTCTCCACGGTCTACAAGCGTTTCCAGGTGAAGGCCGGTACCTACCAGCTCTCGGTGAAGATGAATGACAACCTGGTTAATCCGGGTTTCAATTTCATCAAGGACGCGCAAGTCACGCTGAAACCGGCGCAGGTGCTGGTGATCGACTTCAATCCGGACAAGGGCGGGCTGTTCTTCCAGTAAGAGCAAAAGCAAATGCGAATTGAACTCCCCCACCCCCCAACCCCCGCCCGGGCGGGGGTGACCGTTGGCTCACTACGCTCGACTGTGACGGGGTGCTTCGTTCGTCGCAACGAGTGCGTTCCACATTAATTTCCATCCTTCTGCGCGGATACAGACAATGCTGACCCTCCTCCAAAAACTCGTGCGCTGGTTCTTCATGCGCGCGGAGAACCTGTTCAACGTCGCCTTCGGCGAAAAGATCAACCCTTTCTACCACCTGGGCACCATCAGCTTCTGGCAGTTCTGGCTGCTGATCGGTACCGGCCTCTACCTCTATATCTTCACCGATACCGCTGTGCACGATGCCTACGAATCGGTGCAGCGCATCACCCACAACCAGTGGTGGGCCGGCGGCATCATGCGCAGCATTCACCGCTACGCCACCGACGGCATGATCCTCACCATGCTGCTGCACATGATGCGGCACTTCGCTTACGACCGCTACCGCGGCTTCCGCTGGTTTTCCTGGGCGACCGGCATCGCCCTGATCTGGCTGGTGTACATTTCGGGCCTCAACGGATTCATGCTGGTGTGGGACAAGCTGGCGCAGTTCGTCGTCGTCGCCACGGCCGAATGGTTCGACGTGCTGCCGATGTTCAACGGCACCCTGATCCGCAATTTCATCTATCAGGAAAACGTTACCAGCAGGCTGTTTACCCTGCTCGCCTTCATCCATATCGGCGCGCCGCTGATCGTCGGCGTCCTTGCCTGGATACATGTGCAACGCGTGCCGCGCGCCCACGTCAACCCGCCGCGCCCGATCGCGATTGCCTTCACCGCGATGTTCATTATTCTTGCCCTGGCCAAGCCGGTGGTGAGCCAGGGTGGCGAGGCCAACATGCTGGTGGTGCCCACCAACATTGCCTTCGACTGGTTCCAGATGCCGGTGCTGGCGCTGGTCTATGTGGTCAATCCGCTGTACCTGTGGTTCGGAATTGTCGGCTTGTCCGTGCTGCTGTTCCTCGCGCCGTGGCTGCCGCCGAAGCGCATGGGTGCGGCCCCGGCCGAGGCCGTCGTCACCTTCCACCCCGACCACAGGACCGTCGCCATCCGCTTCGACGAAACCCTGCTCGATGCCGGCCTGCGCCATGACATCAACCTGCCTTACGAATGCCGTAACGGCGGCTGCGGCCAGTGCAAATGCACGGTGCTGAGCGGCAATGTCGATCCCGGCCTGTATCAGCCGAGCGCGTTGTCCGCCGAGGAACTCGCGGCGGGCAAGGTGTTGCTGTGTTGCGCCACCGCGCTGGGCGACGTCGAGATCGAATACGCCGGTTCATCGGTGCCCAGTGCGATCCGCCAATACACCGCCCACGTGGTGAACATGGAAAAGCTGACCCACGACGTCATGCGCGTCATGCTCAAGCTGCCGCACGGCCAGCAGATTTCATTCAAGGCCGGGCAGTACATCAACATCATTCTCGACGACGGCCAGCGCCGCGCCTTCTCCTTCGCCAATCCGCCGCATCTGCCCGACCTGATCGAACTGCAGATTCGCCTGATGCCGGGTGGCCGCTTCACCACCCATGTGTTCGAAAACATGAAGGAAGACGATGCCGTGCAGTTCGAAGGCCCGCTGGGTGATTTCGCCCTGCGTGAATCCGAGCGTCCGATCGTCTTCGTCGCCGGCGCCACCGGCTTCGCGCCGGTCAAGAGCATGGTCGAGGACGCCTTCCATCGCGGCCTCAAGCGCCCCATTTATCTATACTGGGGCGTGCGCAAGCTGGCCGACCTCTACCTGCCGGACCTGCCGCAAAGATGGGCGCGCGATCACGCAAACTTCCACTTCGTCCCGGTGCTCTCGGATGCCGCGCCCGAGGACCACTGGATCGGCCGCACCGGGCTGGTACACGAAGCCATTCTCGAAGACTTCCCCGATCTCAGAGGCAAGGAGATATACGCCTGCGGCTCGGTAAAAATGGTCGAGGCCATCTTCCCGACGCTGAAGAGTCAGGGCGCCGAGGAAGGCATGTGCTTCTCCGACGCCTTCACCGTTTCGGCGCGCTCGATGGCGTTTCAGCCGAAGCAGTAGGCCTGCCAATCCGCGCCGAGAGCCCCGGTTCACAGTTATTGACCAGGCTCGCGGCGTAACCAGACAGCCGTCGCGACCCATGTCTGCCTGCTTGAGCCGCCGTCCCGCCAGCGCCGACTTTCCACTTGGCGGAGCCCTTGATCTGAATCAAGGTGGCTTGGCAGTACTCACCATAGCGTATGTCCCATCAGGCGAAGATGCGCCGATGGCTTTTCACATCCTGTCGGAACTTGCGGATTGCAACTCATCAATCCGGGAAGCTGGCGCTGATGCGGCAAGGCGAGGATCAATGGCCCGTCCAGAGGCCGTGAAACATTGGAGGAACACATGCCGTCGAAGAGCAGCATTGAAAGAAAAAAGATACTGAGGAGGCTTCCTCTATTCACCGAACTGGCTCCAGAACTCCTTGGCGAACTGACGCGCGGATCACGCAGCGCCATGTTTCAGCGAGGCGAGAACATATACCGGTCGGGCGCCCCGGCCAGCGAGATGTACGTCCTGCTGTCAGGGCAAGTAAAGCTGGCCCTGTCGTCCAATCGCGGCAATGAGAAGATCATTGATGTGCTTGAGGCCGGGCGGTCTTTTGGCGAAGCCGAGCTGTTTGGCACCCACTTCTACCTTGCAGGCGCGGTGGCGGTAAAACCAACACAGCTGCTGTGCATCGAAGGAGAGCATGTTCGCCGCGTCATGGCGATGGATTCCCGCGTTGCGGAGCGCATCATCAAGGTGCTGGCACACCGCCAGATCCAGATGGAAGCCGAACTTGCAGCGAGCCATTTCTGTTCCGGCAGCCACCGGCTGCTGGAATTCTTTCTGTGGCTGGCGGGTCCGAACCGCGACCTGGCCGGAGAAACGCAGGTGACGCTGAACATCAGCAAACGACTGCTGGCTTCGCGCTTCGACATGCAACCGGAAACTCTGTCGCGTGCATTGCGGTATCTCACCGAAGCCGGTCTGATTGCCGTGGACAAATCTCGCGTCAGCCTGAGAAACGCCAAGATCGCACGCTATCTAGCGGATGAAAACTCCGCGCAATCGATCATCCTGCCCGAGCACCTGCGCCTGCCGCATGCAAAAGGAAACGGCTACCCCGTGGTCAGTTCCGCATCCGGCGTCGTCAAGCGAAACGCCGATATTCGGCCGTTCTGCGACGCGATCAACATGGCAGGACGCCAGCGCATGTTGTCGCAGCGCATGGCGAAGTCATGGTTGATGCTGGAACAGGGCGTCATGACCCGCCGGGTACGCCTGATCCTGAGGGAATCGATGGATATGTTCGACAGCCAGATGATCGAGCTTGACTCTCTGGCGAGCAGCGCAGAGAGTCGTGCGGCTCACAACGAACTCAGCGAGGTGTGGAAACCCTATCGGGCATTGCTGGATTCGGAACCTGGCAAGAAAACCGCGCATGAACTGTTCAGCATGAACGAGGATGTGCTTGCAGCCGCACAAAATCTGACGCAGGGCTTTGAGAAGGACGACGGCACCCGGCAGGGCAGACTGGTCAACCTGGCTGGGCGGGAACGCATGCTATCGCAGCGCGCCGCCAAGTTCTTCATGTTCCGGAACATGGGCATTCAGGTGTCCAAATGCCGGGCTGAACTGAAACGCACCGACGAAGAATTCTCCACCGCGCTGGTTGAACTTGCTGCGGCATCACCGCAACAGCCCAAGATAAAGGACGAACTGGAAAAAGTGGAGCGCCATTGGAACGCAATGCGGGCAGCGATTACGGACCGGAGCGCATCGAGCTTTGCCCCCACCGCACGCAAGGTGCTTATCGCAAGCGAAAATCTTCTACAGCGCATGAATACAGCCGTAAACCTGTATGCAGGGCTTCCCGCCTGAGAGTTTCCCGGAGGCAGGACGAGTGCCCCGCCGATCAGACGCCTTGCCTCATCGCCAGACTCGATTCTGGTGACGACGTCTTTCTGCTCTGTGCTCCGACCCGGCCGCGTGCAGCTAACGACCACCCGAAACATCGATCGAGGCGCCCGTGATGTAAGACGCTTCGTCCGACAGCAGCCAAAGCACGGCTCTCGCCACCTCTTCGGGAGTTCCTCCGCGTTTCATCGGGATAGCGTCCTTCATTCGCTCCACGCGATCAGGATCGCCGCCGCTGGCATGAATGTCCGTATGGATGATTCCGGGACTGACGGCATTGACACGAATGCCCTCGGCAGCGAGTTCCTTTGCCAGGCCAACGGTGAAAGTATCGATCGCGCCCTTCGACGCCGCATAGTCGACGTACTCGTTGGGCGAACCGAGGCGGGACGCCCGCGAGGACAGATTGACGATGGCGCCGCCCGGTCCGCCATGCCGGGTTGACATGCGGCGGATGGCTTCGCGGGCGCAGACGAAGCTTCCGATTACGTTGGTGGCAAAAATCCGGCTGATGCGCGCGGCATCCATGTCCTCGACACGGCTCTGCTGCTCAAGTATTCCGGCGTTGTTGACCAGGGCGGTGACGCGTCCCAGGGATGCGTCGACCTGTTTGAAAAGCCGGACCACGTCGGCTTCTACGGCGACATCGGCCTGAACGGCAAGCGCCACGCCGCCCTTCGCGGCAATCGAGGCGACCACCTCCCCGGCTGCATCGCGCTTGCTCAGATAACTCAGGCAAACCGCATAGCCTCTCTGCGCCGCAAGGCGCGCGATCGCCGCGCCTATGCCGCGGCCGCCACCCGTGACGACCAGCACTTTCTTTACATCTGAACCGGATGTCATGATGCCTCCATTCCACGCCTCAGCCAGAGCCCTATCTCCTGCACTTCTTCAAGGCAAACCGAATGCGGCATTGGGTATTCATGCCATTCGACACGATAGCCAAGACGCACCAGGAAATCCCGGGCGCGGATTCCCAATTCGGGCGACACCACATCGTCCTCTGTACCGTGGGCCGCGAACACCGGCACCGTCCGGTTGGCGGCCGTAGCCTCTTCCTCAATCAACTGCGTGGTTGGTAAATACGTGGACAACGCGATAACGCCGGCCAGAGCTTCCGGATGCGTCAGCGCCGTGGCGTAGGCCACGGCCCCGCCTTGCGAGAACCCCGCCAGAAAAACGCGCGCGCACGGCACGCCGCGCTGATTCTCCTGCTCGATGAGCCGCCGGATCGCCTGTCGCGAACGCAGGAGCCCGGCGACATCCACGGTTCGACTGCTGCTGTCCAGCGAAACGATGTCGTACCACGCCGGCATGACATAGCCGCCATTGCAGGTCACCGGAATGTGGGGGGCGTGCGGAAAGATGAAGCGGACGCCGGGACCATCCTCCAGTCCCAACTCCGGCACGATCGCTTCGAAATCCGAGCCATCGGCGCCGAGGCCGTGCATCCAGATAACGGAAAATCGCGGCATCGCGGCGGTCTCGATTTCGATGGCGGGCAGCAACTCGTCCAAGCGGCGTTCCTCATCTCGCATTCTGAAGAAATGCTGTCCCTGCTATCCGCGCTTCCACCGCGCCATCGCCTTGAGACAGACCAGCACAAACATGATGCCGCCGATCACCGCAATCAGGCCGCCGAGACCCATCATGCCCATGCCGATTTTCTGCGGCAGCGTGGTCAGGGCCTGCTCGGCGCCGGCCACCTTGCGCTGCACGCCGTAGCCGCCGGACCAGGCGAGGCCAAGAACATGAATCAACTGCCCGCCGCCATAAACGTAGGGCTGCCAGCGCGCCATGCGGCCCTCAACCTCGCCGAAGCCAAGCTGCGGCAGCAGCACGTAGGCGAGGCCCATGAAGGCCAGCGTCACGCCGACCGTGGAGCCGTGATAGTGCGCCGGGATGACGACGTTCGCGCCCTGGATCATGTAGGCCAGCACGCCCCCGACGGCAAACAGGGAGAAGGAAGCGATGAAGGCGGACTTGGCGGCGTGAGCCTCGGACTTGCGTATCGCCCACAGGCTGAGGAAGCCCACCAGGATCAGTGGGGCCATGTAGGGATGGCCCCAGATCATCAGTTTGGCGAAGAGTTCCATGTGCGGCAGTTCGCCCGCCGGAATCGTGAAGTAGATCGCCGGCACCACCAACAGCGGCAGTGCGGCGATCCAGAACATGGCCGAAAGCGCGCGCGGCGACGCCACCGGCGGTTGGCCGAGATGGGCGGCGATCCACAGCCAGGCCACCACCATCAGCAGCGCATGCTGGAACTGCAGAGTATGGCCGCCACCCCAGAACAGCACCTCAAAGTAGAGCTTGGGCTCGATTTCCGCATCGCGCGGCACAATCAGCCAGGACCAGAAAAAGGCAGCCAACGCCAGGAAGCCCGCCACCGCACCGAGGAAGGCACCGAGTTGCAACGGTGCGCCGAACGCCGGCCGCGGCCAGGTGGTAAGCAGGGCGCGCAGCACGGTCAGACTGAAACCTGCACCGCAAAGCCACAACGACGCGTAAAACACGTTCTGCTGCAGCACCGGAATATAGTTGTTGAGCACCGGATCGGCGCCCGGCAGGAAGGGTGAAACCGTCATCACCGCGGTGCCGACCGCGGCCAGCGCAAATCCGGCCCACCCCATCCAGGCCACGCCATCACGACCCAGCGCGCTCCAGATCACCGCGGCGAAGGCCATGAACCAGATCGCCACCGAAAGGTCTACATGCACCACCAGCGCGGCGCGAAACATGTCCTTCAACGGAAAGACATCCTGGATGCCCGGCGTGCGCGACAGCACCAGCAGGATGGCCAGCAGGCCGGACCCGATCAGCGCCATCAGCCCCAACCACAACCATGCCCTGGCAAGGGCCTTTGACGCTCCGCCGGCAACTGCGACGCTATGCATATTCACTATTACTCCTGCCAAAAGTATGGAAGTATACGGCAAGGCTCCAGGGTAAACCGAGTACACTGATCACCGTTTTGACTATCCTCTGTTCCGGTTCCCATGAAGCTGCTGTCCGCCCTCTTCCTGTCCCTCGCCATGCTGCTCGCCGGTTGTTCCGAGCCGAAGCTTTTTGTCTCCGCTGATCTTTCAATGGTGGACTGGGGCAAGGATTTCAGTCTCACCGATCACAACGGCCAGGCCCGCCGCCTCGCCGACTTCCGTGGCAAGGCCGTGGTGCTGTTCTTCGGCTACACCCAGTGCCCCGACGTCTGCCCCACCACGCTATCGACCATGCGCGAGGCCATGAAGCTGCTGGGCGACGATGCCAACCGGGTGCAGGTGCTGTTCGTCACCGTGGACCCGGCGCGCGACACGCCGGCCTTGCTGGCTCAATACGTCCCCGCGTTCGACCCGAGTTTTCTCGGTTTGTACGGCGACGAGAAAGGCATCGCCGCACTGGCGAAGGATTTCAAGGTGTTCTATGCCAAACAGCCGGGATCCACCCCCGGCAGCTACAGCATCGACCACTCCACCGGCAGCTATGCCTTCGACCCGAAAGGCAAGCTGCGCTTGCTGCTGCGGCATGGCGAGACTCCGCAAAACGTGGCCGCCGACCTCAAGCTGCTGCTCAGCGAAAAATAGAAACTCAAGGACCCCGATGAAACGATTCGCCCTCCTGCTTGCCTGCCTTGCGCTTCCCGTTTCGGCGGCCGCGCCTGCCAAAGACGCAGCCAATCCAGCTATCAACCTCGATATCGGCACACCGCCGGTAGCAATTACCAGGCACTCGATGACGCAGCGCGAATCGAGGCTGGTACGCTTCTACGAGGCCGGCGAGATCGGGCTGGGGCATGACGGCTTCATCTACCTGCGCGACAGCGTGAAGATGTCACTGGCCAAGCGGCAGATTGCCGAGAAGCTGATCGACCTGGAAAACACCGAACGCAAGACTCTGGTGTTTACGATCGCCGATGGCAACGGCCGGCGCGATGCACAGCCCGAGGTGTGGGAACTGATGCGCGAGCGCTGGAACAAGCGCTGGAAGTCCGGCTGGTGGTTGCGCGACGCCGAAGGCAAGTGGAGCAAGAAGCCCTAGTGCCCTAGTGGCTGGTTCCCTCTGACCGGTTGATCTTGTTGTAGAGGTTGTACTTGCCCACCGGCTTGTCCATCGGGATGCGCTTGACCTCCTTGAAGGTCGCCGCGTCGAACACGATCAGCGCGCCGCC
>JBIJDI010000307.1:0-3712 GCA_044344235.1 Sulfuritalea sp.
CTGCTCCATCACGTTCTTCGCCAGCGAGACGGGAATTGCAAAGCCGATGCCCATCGAGCCGCCGCTCTGCGAATAGATGGCTGTGTTGATGCCGACCAGATTCCCGTTCGAATCCACCAGTGCGCCGCCCGAATTTCCCGGGTTGATTGCGGCGTCGGTCTGGATGAAATTCTCGAAGGTGTTGATGCCCAGATGCGAGCGGCCCAGTGCGGAGACGATGCCCGAGGTGACGGTCTGGCCGACACCGAAGGGATTGCCGATGGCCAGTACCACATCGCCCACGCGCAGGGTGTCGCTGCTGCCGAAGGCGATCACCGGCAGCTTGTGGTCGGCGGGGATGCGCAGCACCGCCAGATCGGATTCGGGGTCGGACCCCACCACGCGCGCCTTGTACTTGCGCCCGTCGTTGTGCGCGACTTCGATTTCGTCAGCGCCGTCGACTACATGGAAATTGGTCAGGATGTATCCCTCCGGCGAGACCATCACGCCGCTGCCCAGCCCCGAGCGACGCTGCGATTGCTCGCCGAACCGGTCCCCGAAGAAGTGCCGGAAAATGGGATCGTTGATGAAGGGATGGCGCGGTCCCTTCACCTCCTGGCTGGTAAAGATATGCACAACTGCCGGAACCGCCTTTTTTGCTGCATCGGCGTACGAACCGGGGCGATGCGTTTCGCTGTCGGCAGGCGCTTCGAGCACCGTTGCCACTTCGGAGAATCCTCCGCTGGCGCTGGGCAACTGTGCCAGCCACTCGGGCTTGAGCGTCTTGACGACAAACAGGACGGCAACGCAGATCGTGACGGTCTGGGCAAAAATCAGCCAAAGGCGGCGCATAATTTGTTTTTTCGGGGCCAAAAATAATGCAAGGTAATGTGGTCTTACGCGAGGATCTTCGTGTCTATCTGGATACTCTGCTGGAAGCCGTGCGCTTCCGCGATTATTGCCCAAACGGCCTGCAAGTGGAAGGCCGCGGGCGCGTTGGGCGCATCGTCTGCGGGGTCACCGCCAGCCAGGCGCTGATCGAGACCGCCATCGAGCGCGGTGCGGATGCCCTGCTGGTTCATCACGGCTGGTTCTGGAAAGCCGAAGACGGCCGCGTTACCGGCTTTCGCAAGCAGCGGATGGCGCGCCTGCTGGCGCACGACATCAACCTGTTTGCCTACCATCTGCCGCTGGACGCGCATGCCGCGCTGGGCAACAACACGCAACTGGCGCTGCGGCTGGGCTGGACCGTCACCGGCCGCTTCGGCGAGCAGGACATCGGCTTTGTCGGCGTCCCGCCAGCGCCGACTCTTGCAGGCGGTCTGGCGCAGCAGCTGGAGCGGGTGCTGGGCCGTGCGCCCTTGCTGATCGGCGATCCGAAACACCCGGTGGCGCGCATCGCGTGGTGCAGCGGCGGCGCGCAGGACTATTTCGAAGTCGCGCTGGCTACCGGTGCCGACGTCTTCATCTCGGGCGAGATTTCAGAGCAGACCGTGCATCTGGCGCGCGAGACCGGCATGGCCTTCATCGCGGCGGGCCACCATGCCACCGAGCGCTATGGCGTGATGGCACTGGGTGCGCATCTGGCGGAAAAGTTCGGCGTCGACTGCGAGTTTGTCGATATCGATAACCCGGCTTGACTACTGCAAGCGGAAACTCACGGGGAACAGCGTCTGACGCGGGTTTCCCGGGAGGGTGCCGATGCGCCGCGCGGCATCGAGCGCCGCCTGATCGAGCACGGCATGCCCCGAACTGCGGGCGATGGAAGTGGAAATGATCTGGCCGCTGTCGGAAAGATTCAGCAGCAGAATGACTTCGCCTTCCAGACCGCGGGCTACGGCTTCCGGCGGATAGAACAGGTGTTCTGACAGCGCCGTTTGGGCGCGGCGCAGGGAGCTTCCCTGCAAAGCCTGCGGTGCGGCAGGGCGCGGGAGAATGTCCACCGGGTCGATGGGGGTCGTTTCGGTACTCACCGCTTCGGCCATTGCCGTGGGCGTTGCTTGCGGAATCAGGCGCGCTTCGATGCGGGGCGTGGTTGACTGGCGTTGCGTCGCCGCCAGCCAGGTCGGGACGACGATCAGGGCGGTATGCATGGTAAGGCTCAGCAGTAGAGCAAGGTAAAGCCGCATCGGGAGAATTCTAGGGGCTTGGCGGCCATTCCGATTCTCTATACTGCACGCCATGAGAATTCTTTTCGTTTTTCTGTTCATGCTGGTCACGGCAACGCCCGCGCGTGCCGCCGACTTGCCCGACGCGGCGAGTTTTTCCGTCGCCATCGAACGCGGCGACCTGTCGCTGGCGCGCGAATGGCTGGACGCTGGTCTGCCGCCGGATTTCGAGGGCAGGGTGATCGGCACGGGCGTGATGATCGGCGCCTGGGAAGGCAACATTGCAATGATGGAATTGTTCGTCTCGCGCGGCGCCGATATCAACAAGGTAAATTCGTTTGGGGAACAGGCGCTGCTGCATGCGGCGTGGAAGGGGAGGCTGGAAGCCTTGCGCTGGCTGGTGGAACATGGCGCGCGCCTGAATCGCGAAGGCCGGGAATGGGCCGCCTTGCACTACGGCGTGTTCGCCGGCCACGCCGAGGTGGTGAGCTACCTGCTCGAGCGGGGGGCCGACATCAATGCGTTGTCCACCAATGGTTCGACGCCGCTCATGATGGCCGCGCGCGAAGGCCGGGAGGCGATTGCCCGGACACTGCTGGCGGCCGGTGCCCGGAGCGATATCGTCAATGAGCGGGGAGATGATGCGCTGCGCTGGGCGATGCGCTACAACCAGTTGCAGATTGCCCGGGACATCGCCGGGAACGAAAGCTTCGCCGCTGCAGTTGCACGCCCGGCGGCCGCCTGGGGGCGCCCGGTGCGCTCGCAGCCCACACCTGATCGGGCCGACATGATGCTGGCCCATGCACGCAAGATGGAGGCGGCTGGGCGGCGCGACGAAGCGCTGAAACTCTACCGAGCAGCGCTTGCTGCGATTCGCCAGGCCGATGCGGTGGCGAACAGGGCCGCCCCGGCTCGCGCCGCGACCGGAATGGTGATCAGCGCGCGGCGGGGCAAGCCCGGGGCACAGACAGCGGCACTGAACTATGCGACTCCAGCGGTGGAAAGCGAGTCGCAAATAGTCGGTGCTGGCGGCACGGCGACTGGCGCCCCTGCGGCGCCGGCCGACATCGCCGACGACTGGTTGCGCCGCGCCCGCGAGTTCGAAGCGGCGGGCCGCCGCAAGGAAGCGCTGCAAGCCTATCGCCAGGCCGCCGCGGCGCTGCGCAGGCCGGCGTCCATCCCCGGCCAGGCTCCTGCCTATTCGCCGGTACATCCGTGACTCGTGGCAGCTGGGGCGAGCCGCAAAACATTTGACAGTTAAATCTGTTGTATATTACGATAAGGGAAATGGAATTACGAATGCGTAAATTCTTCACCGCTACCCAGGAGTCCGCCCGATGAGTGAGAAAAAGTTTGCTTCCCACGCCGACCTCGAAGAGAAGAAAGTCAGTTTCGAGAAACTGTCGGACAACGCTTACGCCTACACCGCCGAGGGCGACCCGAACACCGGCGTGATCATTGGCGACGACGCCGTGATGATCATCGACGCCACGGCGACACCCGTCATGGCGCAGGACGTGATCCGTTACGTGCGCCAGGTGACCGACAAGCCGATCAAGTACGTAACGCTCACGCATTACCACGCGGTGCGCGTGCTCGGCGCTTCCGGCTACAAGAAGGAAGGT
>JBIJDI010000308.1:0-3701 GCA_044344235.1 Sulfuritalea sp.
CATCGGAATACCTGGGCCGTGTTCGGCATGCTCGCCGACAAGGACATTGAAGGTGTTATCAACGCATTGGGCGAGCGGGTGACACACTGGCTGCCCTGCACGCTGGAAGGCCGCCGTGCCGCCAGCGCCGACTTTCTGGCGGGCTGTCTGCGGGCCAGGGGAATGCTGGTGGCGGGCGAGTTCGAGTCGCCTGCCGCGGCGCTTGCCTGCGCGCAAGAGAACGCGGGCGAAGATGATAGAATTCTCGCCTTCGGATCCTTCCTCACTGTTGCTGCGGCCATGCAAACGCTTGGCCGACCAGCGTAACCACGATGGCGGAACAAGACACATCGCCTGACGCAGATTTGCAACTGAAGAAGCGCGCTCGCCGCCGGCTGGTCGGCGCTATCGCGCTGGCGCTGTTTGCCGTCATTGTCCTGCCGATGGTGATGGATCGCGAACCGCGCCCTTTGAGCCAGGACATCCAGGTACGCATCCCGAGTCAGGATTCGACCGGGTTGGCATCGAAGGTTCTTCCCGGCAAGCCTGCGGCCACTCCCATGCCGGCGCCCGAGCCGAAACCGGCGGTTGAACTGAAGGCTGAACAGGCCAAGCCTGAGCCTGCCCCCGCGGCGTCTCCCATAGCGCCGGTAGTGCCCGCCATGCCCGCGGTCATCAAACCGACTCCTGCTGCGGCGCCTGTTCCGGCTGCAAAGCCAGCGGCGCCCGCGAAGAAGTCCGAAGCTGCTGAAAAGCCGGCTGCAAAAACGGTGGCGGATGCCAAGTCGACTGCCGATGGTTCCGGTCAGTGGGTGGTTCAGTTGGGTGCCTACAAGGAGGCGGGCAACGTCAAGTTGTTGCTCTCCAAGTTGAAGGGTGTGGGCGTGCCGGCTTACACCGAAAAGCTGGATTCACCGCAAGGGTCGCGCACCCGCGTTCGGGCGGGACCCTTTGCCAGTCAGGATGCGGCCGAAAAGGCTCGCGCGAGAATCAAGATTATCGGCGTAGACGGCCCGGTAGCGCCAAAGTAGGGCGATGACCGCGTTCGATTACGCCGTGCTGACGGCCATTGCGGCGTCGGTACTGTTGGGCTTGTGGCGTGGCGTGGTGAGCGAGATTCTGGCGCTGGCGGCTTGGGTGGTAGCGTTTTTTGTGGCGCGCGCCGAGGCGTCGGAGGTGGCGGGTTGGCTGACCGGACAAATCGCCGAACCGGGCATGCGGCTGGCAGCGGCTTATGTGTTGATCTTTGTCGGGGTATTGCTGCTGTTCGCAATTGCGCGCATGCTGATTTCCCTGATGCTGAAGGCCGCGGGTTTGGGAGTGTTGGACCGCTTGCTGGGCGCTGCCTTTGGCGTCTTGCGCGGAGTTCTGGTGGTGTGGGTGGCAGTGCTGGTGGCGGGCATGACGCCGTTGCCCAAGGCAGACTGGTGGCGTGATGCGATACTGTCGCCGCCGCTGGAAACTGCGGTGATTGCGGCAAAACCCTGGTTGCCGGCGGATGCGGCAAAACGGATTCGGTTTCGATAGAGGAAGACCATGTGCGGAATTCTGGGTGTGGTGGCCACCACGCCGGTGAACCAGTTGCTCTACGACGGCCTGCAGGTGCTGCAGCACCGCGGTCAGGATGCGGCCGGCGTCGCCACCGCCGAAGGCGGGCGTTTCCATATGCACAAGGGCTCCGGTCTGGTGCGCGATGTGTTCCGCACCCGCAACATGCGCAGCCTGGTGGGCAACTGGGGCATCGGCCATTGCCGTTACCCCACCGCAGGCTCCGCCGACAACGCGGCCGAGGCGCAGCCTTTCTACGTCAATTCGCCCTTCGGCCTGATGCTGGCGCACAACGGCAACCTGACCAATGCCGACCAACTGAAGCAGGACATGTTCCTGCAGGACTTGCGCCACATGAACACCAACTCCGATTCGGAGGTGCTGCTCAATGTGCTGGCGCACGAACTGCAAGCGGCATCGACCAAGTATCAGGTCGATGCCGAGACCATTTTCAAGGCGGTCGCCGGCGTGCACCGCCGCGTCAAGGGCGCGTATGCCGTGGTGGCGATGATCGCCGGCTACGGCTTGCTGGCGTTCCGCGATCCCTATGGCATTCGTCCGCTGGTGATGGGCCGCAACGAAACGCCCGAAGGCATGGAATACATGGTGGCCTCCGAGAGCGTGGCGATCGATACGCTGGGCTTCAAGATGCTGCGCGATGTCGAACCCGGCGAAGCGGTGCTGATCGACATGCGCGGCAACTTTGTAAGCCGGCAATGCGCCGAGCGTACGCTTCATGCACCCTGCATGTTCGAGTTTGTCTATCTGGCACGCCCCGACTCGGTGATGGACGGAATTTCCGTGTATGAAACGCGGGCCAAGATGGGCGATTACCTGGCCGAAAAGATTCGCCTCACCATGCCGCATCTGGCGATCGACGCTGTGATCCCGATTCCCGATTCCAGCCGCCATTCCGCGATGGAACTGGCGGCGCACCTCAATCTTCCGTATCGCGAAGGCTTCGTGAAGAACCGCTATATCGGCCGCACCTTCATCATGCCGGGGCAGGCGACGCGGCGCAAATCCGTGCGACAGAAACTGAACGCCATCAGCCAGGAGTTCAAGGGCCGCAACGTGCTGCTGGTCGACGATTCCATCGTGCGCGGCACCACCAGTCGCGAGATCATCATGATGGCGCGTGAAGCCGGCGCGAAGAAAGTCTATTTCGCGTCCGCCTCGCCGCCGGTGCGTTTTGCCAATGTCTATGGCATCGACATGCCGACGCGCAGCGAACTGATCGCCGCCTTCCGCAATGACGAGGAAATCTGTCGCGAGATCGGCGCCGACGCGCTCATCTATCAGGATCTCGACGACCTCAAGGCTGCGGTGCGCTCCGTCAATCCGACGGTGACCCAGTTCGAGACCTCCTGTTTCGACGGCAGCTACATCACCGGCGACGTCACGGCGACGTATCTGCAGAACATGGAGCACAAGCGTTCATTGCCGCCCCTGCCGAAGATGGATGACCAGGATGGATTCGACGGGCCGGACGGAGAACAACTCGACCTGAATCTGGTGCAGGCGGGATGAGCGTTCTCGATACCGCTTCTGACAAACCCGGCTGGTCCTTCGACACGCTGGCCGTGCGCGCGGGACAGGAGCGCAGTCAGTTCAACGAACATTCGGAGGCGCTCTACCTCACCTCCAGCTTCGTCTTCGAAAACGCGGCACAGGCCGCGGCGCGTTTCTCGGGTGAAGAACCGGGCAACGTGTATGCGCGCTTTACCAACCCGACCGTTACCAACATGCAGGAGCGGCTGGCGGCGCTGGAAGGCGCCGAGGACTGCGTTGCAACCGCCACCGGAATGGCGGCGATTCTGTCGACCGTGATGGCGCTGATGAAGTCGGGCGAGCATATCGTCGCCTCGCGCAGCATCTTCGGCGCTACACAGCAACTGTTTGGCACCATCCTGCCGCGCTTTGGCGTGGAGACTTCTTTCGTCGATGGGGGCGGCGTAGAGGCCTTTCGCGCCGCATTGCGCCCGACCACAAAACTGGTGTTCATCGAGACGCCATCGAACCCCCTGACCGAAGTATTCGATATCACAGCACTCGCCGAGGTGGCGCATGCGGCCGGGGCACTGCTGGTGGTGGACAATTGCTTCTGCACACCTGCACTGCAGCGTCCGCTGCAAATGGGCGCCGATCTGGTGATCCACTCCGCCACCAAATAT
>JBIJDI010000309.1:0-3698 GCA_044344235.1 Sulfuritalea sp.
CCGCTGCCATCGGCTAGCGGATAGCGGATGTGCCACAGAAAGCCGTCCTCTTCCTCGCTGACGACTTCAAGGTCGGATACGGCGGTGAGCAGTTTCGGGTCCCAGTTCACCAGGCGCTTGCCGCGATAGATCAGGCCTTCGTTGTAGAGGCGGACGAAGGTCTCGGTGACGATCTTCGACAGCCCGGCGTCCATGGTGAAGCGCTCGCGCGACCAGTCGGGCGAGGTGCCGAGGCGACGCATCTGGCGGGTGATGGTGTCGCCCGAGTATTTCTTCCACTCCCAGACCTTTTCCAGGAATTTCTCGCGGCCGAGGTCGTGGCGGAAAATGCCCTGCGCGTCGAGTTGGCGTTCCACCACGATCTGCGTCGCGATGCCGGCGTGGTCGGTGCCGGGCTGCCACAGTGTGTTGTCGCCGCGCATGCGGTGATAGCGCGTCAGCGAATCCATGATGGCCTGGTTGAAGCCGTGCCCCATGTGCAGCGTGCCGGTGACATTCGGCGGCGGCAACAGGATGCAGAAATTGTCGGTTTTGGCGGTGTCGAGCCCGGCGGCGAAATAGCCGCGTGACTCCCAGATCGGGTACCAGCGCTGCTCGATTTCGGCGGGTTCGAAGCTCTTGGCGAGTTCCATAGGTCTTGCAGGGGACTGAAACCGTCGATTTTAGCGGAAGGTGGCCCTGCAGCCCGTTCAAATCTGCGGTTTGCGACCTATTTCCGCTATCATTGCCGCCTCTCGAAGTATGCCCTGCATGGTTCCCTTCCCCATCCCATGATCCGCAAGCTGCTGCGCCGCGTGTTTCGTCGCGGCGATACCCCGTCATCCCATGGCCCGGCTGTGATCCCCGTGGCACGCCACGGCATTCGCCGCGATCATGTGTCGCTGGGCGCCCGCCGCACCTGCGAAACCCTGCAGCAGGCGGGCCACAAGGCCTATATCGTTGGCGGTGCCGTGCGCGACCTGATCGCCGGGATCGACCCCAAGGATTACGACATTGCCACCGACGCCACGCCGGAGCAGGTGCGTGCCCTGTTCCGCCGCGCCCGCATCATCGGCCGCCGCTTCCAGATCGTGCATGTGATGCAGGGCGGCGAGACGCTCGAAGTGTCCACCTTCCGCGCCGCGCACGATGCCCATACCGTCAAGGACGAACATGGTCGCGTGCTGCGCGACAACGTCTTCGGTTCGATCGCGGAAGACGCCGCGCGGCGAGACTTCACCGTCAATGCGCTGTATTACGATCCATCGTCGGAGACGGTGATCGACTATCACCACGGCGTGGCTGACCTGCAGCAGAAGACTCTGCGCATGATCGGCGACCCGAAGCTGCGCTACCGCGAAGACCCGGTGCGCATGCTGCGCGCCGTGCGCCTTTCCGCCAAGCTGGGATTGACGCTGGATCCGCTGGTGCGCGCGCCGATCCGCGAAATGGCCGAGCTGATGGAAAACGTTCCGGCGGCGCGCCTGTTCGACGAAATGTTGAAGCTGCTGTTTTCCGGGCACTCGGTCGAGGCTGTCCATCGCCTGCGCGACGACGGCCTGCATCACGGCCTGCTGCCGATGCTGGATGTGATCCTGGAACAGCCGCTGGGCGAGAAGTTCGTCATGCTGTCACTGGGCAATACCGATGCGCGGGTCAAGGCCGGCAAGTCGCTGTCGCCGGGCTACCTGTTTGCCACGCTGCTCTGGCACGAGGTGCTGGCCAACTGGGAAGCGCGCAAGGCGCGCGGCGACGTGCCGATTCCCGCGCTCCACGAAGCGATGGACGAGGTGCTCGATATCCAGAGCGAAAAACTGGCCATCACGCGCCGCATTGCGGGTGACATCAAGGACATCTGGGCCCTGCAACCGCGCTTCGAGAAACGCGCCGGAAAGTCGCCCTATCGCCTGATCGAGCTGCCGCGTTTTCGCGCGGGCTATGATTTCCTCGTGTTGCGCGCCGAAAGCGGCGAGATCGACATGGAAATCGCCGATTGGTGGGATGCCTTCCAGAATGCCGATCACGAGAGTCGCGAAGCCCTGCTGATTCCCGACAGCGGACCAAAGAAGAAGCGGCGTCGCGTGCGCAGCAAGAAGTCGGCTGGCGAGGGTGATGTGGCTGACAGCGCGGTCAACAACGCGGCCAGCGAAGGTTGAGGTGAGCCCGCGTTGCTTCATCGCGCTGGGCGCCAATCTGGGGGACCCGGTGGCGACGGTGGAGGCTGCCATCCTTGCCTTGCGCAAGATGCGCGAGACTGAATTCATTGCCGCATCGTCGTTGTATCGCACGGCGCCGGTGGGCCTCAAGCATCAACCTGATTTCATCAACGCCGTGGTCGAACTGGTCGCCGTGTCGTCAGCGCCGACTCTTCTCGAATTCCTGTTCGAGATCGAAGCGCAATTCGGCCGCCAGCGCAGCGTAAGAAACGCGCCGCGTACGCTCGATCTCGATCTGCTGCTCTACGGTGATCTGCTCAGCGACGACCCGCAACTCACGCTGCCGCATCCGCGCATGCATCAGCGCGCCTTTGTGCTGGCGCCCCTGGCGGAGATCGCGCCGCAGCTGCGCATTCCGGGGCATGGCAGTGTTGGTGAACTGCTGCTGCGCTGCGCAGACCAGCAAATAGAGAAAATGCCGCCGAACTCTGTCTGAATCATGCAGACGAGTTTGTGTATCCTAGCTGCCGTTTACTTCATATTCAGATCCCCATGACCTACCTTGCCAGCAACAAGCCGATTACGCTGCCCGAACTCGGCCGCATGAAGCATGACGGCCAGAAGATCGCCATGCTCACCTGCTACGACGCCAGCTTTGCCGCGCTGGAGGACCGCTGCGGTGTGGACGTGATGCTGGTCGGCGATTCGCTGGGCAACGTCCTGCAGGGGAAGACCTCGACACTGCCGGTGACCATGGAGCAGATGGTCTATCACACCGAATGCGTCGGCCACATGGCGCAGCGCGCGATGTGCGTCGCCGACATGCCTTTCGGCAGCTATCAGGAGTCCAAGGAGCTTGCCATGCGCAATGCCGTGCGTCTGCTTGCGGCCGGCGCGGAGATGGTCAAGCTGGAAGGCGGCGAGGTCATGGCCGAGACGGTGCATTTCCTGGTCGAGCGGGGCGTGCCGGTTTGCGCCCACATCGGCCTCACGCCGCAGTCGGTGCATGCCCTGGGCGGCTACCGGGTGCAGGGGCGGGGCGAGGAAGGCGCTGCGCGCATGAAGCGCGAAGCCCTTGCGCTGGAGCAGGCCGGCGCCGCCTTGATGGTGCTGGAAATGGTACCGGCCCAACTTGCCGGTGAAATCACCCGACTGCTCAAGGTCTGCGCCACCATCGGCATCGGTGCCGGACTGGCCTGCGACGGGCAGGTGCTGGTGCTGCACGACATGCTCGGCGTCTATCCGGGCAAGAAGGGGCGTTTCGTGCGCAACTTCATGGAGGGTGCGGCCAGCATTGACGACGCCGTGATCGCCTACGTCAAGGCCGTCAAGGACGGTAGTTTCCCGGCCCCTGAACATACTTATTGATCGATGCAGATCCACGAAACGATTGACGGCCTGCGCGCGGCGCGCAGTAAGGCAGGCAGAGTGGCGCTGGTGCCCACCATGGGCAACCTGCACGATGGCCACATTACCCTGATGCGGCAGGCGCGAGAACACTCGGATCAGGTGATTGCGACCATATTCGTCAATCGGCTGCAGTTTCGGCCTGGCGAGGACTTC
>JBIJDI010000310.1:0-3693 GCA_044344235.1 Sulfuritalea sp.
GCATCGCGTGTCGCCATGACTTTCGCATTCAGCGCCCGATCGATGCGATCCCCGAATTCGAGCGTCAGCGCACCGTCACCGAGAGCGAGGATGCGCGGTTTCATCCCACCATGCGCTGCGGCAGCCAGGTGATGATGGCGGGGAAGGCGTAGAGCAGGCCCACCGCGGCCATCATGAGAAAGAAGGCCGGCATTGCGGTGCGCGCGATCCACGGCAACTGCTTGCCGGTCATGCCCTGGATCACGAAGAGGTTGAAGCCGACCGGCGGCGTGATCTGCGCCATTTCGACCACCACCACCAGAAAGATGCCGAACCAGATCAGGTCGATGCCGGCGGCGACGATGGTGGGCTGGATCACGGCGATGGTCAGCACCACCATCGAAATTCCGTCGAGGAAGCAGCCGAGGATGATGAAAAATATCATCAGGCCGAAGAGCAGGCCGAACTGGCCGAGGCCGAGGCTGGCGATCCATTCCGCGAGATGGCGCGGCAGGCCCATGTAGCCCATCGCCAGGGTCAGGAAGGCGCTGCCGGCGAGGATCAGGGCGATCATGCAGTACAGCCGCGTGGCGCCGAGCAGGCTGTCGCGGAAGGTGCCCCAGCTCATCGAGCCCTGCGCTGCTGCCAGCAGCAGGCTGCCGACCACGCCGAGTGCCGCCGCTTCGGTGGCCGTGGCAATGCCGGCATAGATCGAGCCCAGCACCAGCACGATCAGCAGCACCACGGGAATCAGGTAGCGCGAGGCGTAGACTTTTTGCCCGAAGGTGGTTTGCTCGGTCGCCGGCGGTACCGCATCGGGGTTGAGCAGGGCCCAGACGATTATCCAGCCCATGAACAGGACGGCCAGCATGATGCCTGGCAACACGCCGCCGATGAACAGTTTGGCGATCGAGACTTCGGCGGCGACACCGTACACGATCATGATGATCGACGGCGGAATCAGCAGGCCCAGCGTTCCCGCGCCGGCGAGGGTGCCGATGGTGATTTCCTCGGGATAGCCGCGCTTCTTGAGCTCGGGCAGGGTGATCTTGCCGATCGTGGCGCAGGTGGCGGCGGACGATCCGGAGACTGCGGCAAAGATGCTGCAGCCGATTACATTGACATGCAGCAGCCGCCCCGGCAGCTTTTCCAGCCAGGGCGCCAAACCCTTGAACATGTCGGAAGACAGCCGGGTGCGAAACAGTATCTCGCCCATCCAGAGAAACATCGGCAGGGCGGTCAGCGTCCAGGAAGAGGAGGCGCCCCAGATGGTGACGGCCATTGCATCGCCGGCGGCGCGGGCGGTGAACAACTCCATCCCGAGCCAGCCGACGCCGAGCAGCGCGAGTCCGATCCAGATGCCGCTGCCGAGCAGCGCGAACAGCGCCAGGATCAAGGCAAGAGTGATTGCAAGATCCATGGCCTATTCACTCCTCACCGGTTCAGCGTCGACGGCACGATGGCGCAGTTTTTCGCCGCGCAGCGTGGCGACCAGTTCGTCGGCGATGGCAATCGCAAAAACTATGCTGCCCAGCGCCATGCCCAGTTGTGGAATCCACAGCGGGGTCGCATCCGTGCCCTGCGAGATATCGTTGAACTGGAAGGACTGCCATGCCAGTCGACTGGCGAACCATGCCAGCAACACGGCGCAGAGCAGCCCTGCGGCGTGACTCCAGAGTTCCAGTGCGTGGCGGGTACGCGAACCGACGTGATCGAGGACGAGCGTGACGCGGATGTGCTCGCCGCGCTTCAGCGTGTGCGCCAGCGCCAGAAAAGCCGCCGCCGCCATGCAATAGCCGGCGTAGGCGTCGGTGCCGCGCACGTGGAAATCCAGCAGACGCCCGGTGACGGAGAGCAGGATCATCAGCAGGGTGCCGATCATGAACAGCGCCGCCACCCAGGCGGCGGCGCCGTAGATCCGGTCAAGGATGTGCCGCACGGACCCGTGCTTACTTCTTGTAGGCGTCGAGAATCGCCTGGCCCTCGGCGCCGGCGGTCTTCTGCCATTCGCCGATCATGGTGTCGCCGACTTTCTTCAAGTCGGCTTTCAGCGCTGCCGAGGGCGGGGCGACGTTCATGCCGTTCTTGCTCAGTTGCTCGAGGTAGAACCTGGTCTTGTCCTCGCTGGTCTTCCAGCCACGCGTTTCGGCGTCGCTTGCGGCTTTCAGCAATGCGTCCTGTGTCGGCTTGTCGAGCGCGTCGAAGGCTTTCTGCGAAACCAGCACGGCGTTTTTCGGCAGCCAGGCCTGAGTGTCGTAGAAGTACTTGACCTGCTCCCAGACCTTGCTGTCGACGCCGGTTGCGCTCGATGTAATGAAGGCGGCGACTGCTCCGGTGGCCAGCGCTTGCGAGAGTTCAGCGGCCTGGATGGTCACCGGTTGAGCGCCGACCAGTTCGGCGATGCGCGAGGTCTGCGGGCTGTAGGCGCGCCACTTGACGCCCTTCAGATCGGCGCCGGAGTTGATCGGCTTTGCCGAGTAGATACCCTGCGGCGGCCACGGCACGGAGAACAGGATCTTCAGGCCCTGCTTGGCCAGCAGGGCATCCATCGCCGGCTTCTGTGCCGTTGCGAGCTTTTTCGCCTCGGCATAGGAGGTCGCGAGGAAGGGTACGTTGTCGGTGCCGAACAGCGGATTTTCGTTGGCGTAGCCGCCGAAGATGATTTCGCCGATTTGCGCCTGGCCGCCCTGCACCGCGCGCTTGATCTCGTTGGCCTTGTACAGCGAACCGCCTGCATGCACGGTGATCTTCAGCTTGCCGGCGGTGGCCTTGTCGACGTCGGCGGCGAACTGGGTGATGTTTTCAGTGTGGAAGTTGGCGGCGGCGTAACCGGTGGGCATGTCCCACTTGGTCTGGGCCGAGACGGACAGTGCAGTAAAACCGAAACCGAGTGCGGCGACGAGCGTACAAAGACGGGTTTTCATCGGCGGATTCCTCACGAAAGTGGCAGGGTGAATGAGATCAAGCGAACAGCACGTTAACATTACATTTACAAAACGTCAATAAAATGTTTCAATCTTTCTGTCGAACAAACACCGGAGTCCATGATCATGGCAAAAAAGGCGACGAGCAAGACTTCCTTCGCATCAGGCGCCGGCACCGGGTCCGAGGTGCGTCGCATCGTTTCGTCCGAACACCTGGTGTCCGACAAATCTCCGGAACTGTCCGAGCTTGAATTCGGGCTCATCATTGCCAGCAACGCCTTCGGTCGCTGGATGACGCGCTGCATGGCCGGTGCAGGGGTGAAGGACATGACCGAGACCGAAATCCTCGTGGTGCATCATGTCAATCATCGCGGTCGGGAAAAGAAGCTGGCCGACATCTGTTTCGTGCTCAACATCGAGGACGCCCATGTCGTCTCCTATGCTTTGAAGAAGCTCGCCAACTTGGGCCTGGTGTCGGGCAACCGGCGTGGCAAAGAAGTGTTCTGGTCGACTACTACCGCCGGGCAGGAGCTTTGCGAGCGCTATAGGCAGGTACGTGAAGCCTGCCTGATGCCGGGCTTTTCAGGCGCAGCGGACGAGAACGAACGCATCGGCGATATGGCGCGTCTGCTGCGCACCTTGTCCGGTCGCTACGATCAGGGCGCGCGGGCGGCATCCTCCATCTGATCGAGTCGCCGTATCGCCGGCGCCGACTATTTGCCGGTCGGGGCTTTGCTCATCCGCGAATGAAGAAGCCGTGCGCTGCTCCTGCTATTTGTCGCTCGCCCCG
>JBIJDI010000311.1:0-3690 GCA_044344235.1 Sulfuritalea sp.
TTGGCACCTATCACTGCGGCGAGAACGCCGAGCAGGGGAGTAAGCGCGCCCCCCAGAAGATCGCCGACCTGCAGATTGGGAATGGCCGGGGGGCCGCTGGCCTTGCCGTCGTGGGTGCCGATCTGGTCGAGCAGCCCTGACGTGGCGAGATAGTTGAGGTCGTGACCGGCGAATTGGGCCCAGGGACCGGTTTGGCCGTAACCGGTGATCGCGCAATAGACAATTCGCGGATTGATCGTTCGTACCGCTTCGTAGCCGACCCCCAGTTTGTCCACCACGCCGGGGCGAAAGCTTTCGAAAATCACATCGGCATCTTTTGCCATACGCATGAAAACCGCGACGCCCGCCGCCTGCTTCAGGTCCAGCCGCAGGCTTTTCTTGTTGCGATTTACCATGCGGAAGAACAGGCTGTCGCCGCCTTTGCCACCCGCCGCGCGCTCGCCGGGCCCCATGGCACGGGCATAGTCGCCGGCGCCGGTGTCCTCGATCTTGATCACCTCGGCGCCGAGATCGGCCAGATGCATGGTCGCCACGGGTCCCGGCAGCAGCCGCGTGAGGTCGAGAATGCGCAGCCCCGCAAGGGGACCGCGGGGCTCAGTCATATTTCCGGGCGTCCTCGATCACCTTGCCGTCATTGGGCAGACTGCCGACGGGCACCAGTTTGACTTCGGCGCGCAGCTTGGTGACATCGCGCACCGTATCCGCAATAGCCTTGTCCAGGTTGCCGCCTGGCGCGCCGACCTCGCAGTTCAGGGTCATCAGGTCGCTACTGTCCGGATTGGTCACCACCAGCCGCGCACGACCAATCTCCGGGTGACGCTTCACCACCGCGGCCACCTGCTCCGGATGCACGAACATGCCCTTGATCTTGGTGGTCTGATCGGCGCGCCCCATCCAGCCCTTGATGCGCATGTTGGTGCGGCCACAGGGCGACGCTTTGGTCAGCGAGTCAGGCAGAAATGCCGAAAGGTCACCGGTGCCAAAGCGGATCAGCGGGTAGTCGGTGTTGAAAGTGGTCACCACAACTTCGCCGACTTCACCCACCGCCACCGGATCGCCGGTGCCGGGACGCACGATCTCGATCAGCACGCCCTCATCGATCACCAGCCCTTCGCGGGCTTCGGATTCGTAGGCGATCACACCGAGTTCGGCCGTGGCATACGCCTGATATCCCGAAATCCCGCGTGCCAGCAGAGCGTCTCGCACTGGCGGCAAAAAGGCTTCACCGGAAACCAGCGCCTTGGTCAGCGACGGCAATTTGATGCCCAGCTCATCGGCCTTTTCCAGCAGGATGCGCAGGAAAGACGGCGTGCCGGCATAGCCGTTGGGCTGCAGGTCGGCCATCGCCGCCACCTGCTGCTCGGTCTGCCCGACGCCGGCTGGAAATACGGTACAGCCCAGCGCCTGCAAACCCGCCTCCATGATCCAGCCTCCTGGCGTCATGTGGTAGGAAAAGCTGTTGTGCACCAGATCACCGGCACGAAAGCCCGCGGCGTAAAGCGCGCGCGCCGTGCGCCAGTAATCCGCATTCCGGCCTTCCGGTTCGTAGATCGGACCGGGCGAGGAAAACACGCGGCCGAGCTTGCCCCAGCCTGACGCCACCAGACCGCCGAATGGTCGTCGGGTCTTCTGCAACTCGATCAAATCGCTCTTGCGCACGACCGGCAAAGCCGCAAGGGCAGCAGTCGAGGTAATCGACGCCGCATCGATCTGCTTCAGCGACTCCGTGAAGTAGGCGGCATTGGCCTTGGCATGCGCAATCTGTTGCGGCAGCCGTATCGCCAGCGCCGACTTTCGTTCATCGGCGGAGCGGGTTTCGAGGGCGTCAAAATACGTCGACATGATACGTTGCTCCGTGGTTTGATGAGGCCGCAAAGCGCGTCGCAGGGCAAGGCGCGAGGTGGCGCCGTGTGCTATCCGCACACAAGCCGCCGAGCAACGCCGCCATGCGGCGCGATCTGCGGCCGATTAAGCGAGCCAGCGCTTGCGGCGGCGATAGTGCTTCGACTCGCGAAAGCTCTTGCGCTCGCCCGAAGAGATGCCGAGGTAAAACTCCTTGACGTCCTCGTTGGTCGCCAGTTCTTTTGCGGCACCCTCCATGACCACGCGGCCATTTTCGAGGATGTAGCCAAAATCGGCATAGCGCAGCGCCATGTTGGTGTTCTGTTCGGCCAGAAGAAACGTGACCTTTTCCCGCTGGTTAAGGTCTTTGACGATGCCGAAAACCTCGTCGACGATTTGCGGCGCCAGGCCCATCGAAGGCTCGTCGAGCAGCACCATGGTCGGATTGGCCATCAGCGCGCGTCCGATGGCGCACATCTGCTGCTCGCCGCCCGAAGTGTAGGCCGCCTGGCTGGCGCGCCGCGTCTTCAGCCGCGGGAAATAGTTGTAGACCTTTTCCAGGGTCTGCGCCACGGCGGCCTTGCCGTCGGTACGCGTATAGCTGCCGGTCATCAGGTTTTCTTCAATGGTCAGGTGGCCAAAGCAGTGGCGCCCTTCCATGACCTGAACCACGCCGCGCTTGACCAGCTCGGCGGGCGTCAGCGCTTCGATGCGTTCGCCACGACACTCGATCGATCCTTTGGTCACGGCTCCACGCTCGCCATGCAGCAGATTGCTCACGGCACGCAGCGTAGTGGTCTTGCCCGCGCCGTTGCCGCCGAGCAGGGCCACGATGCTGCCTTGTGGCACGGACAGCGAGACGCCCTTGAGCACGAGGATGACGTGGTTGTAGATCACCTCGATGCTATTGACGTTGAGAAGAATGTTGGCAGTAGTCATGTGCTCTTTCGAAAGACGATGGCAATGTCTGGCCGGTTCCGGACGAGGCAAATCGCGCCCCGTCCGGAAGGCCCTCAGGTTGCGTCCTGGTTACTTCTTGCAGTCCTCGGCAGTGCGCCGAACGATTTTCTTCTCTTCGGCATACTTGCCAGCGGTGCTGATCACCAATGGCCGCAGCACCTTCTCGTCACCTTGATACCAGTCGGAAGTGAAGTTCCACTTCTTGCCGTCCCAGGTGTGAATCCGCGCCCAGGCCGACCCCATGTGGTCAAGGCAGGAGGTCTTTACCGGGCGCATCACGCCGGCCAAGCCCATCCCATCCAGTGCCTTCTGGTCAAGGTCAAGGTGCTCCAGACCCCAGCGCATCTGCTCGCCGGTGATGCGCTTGCCCTTGCCGTAACGCGCCTGCGCCACACGCACGGCTTCAACCTGCAGCATGGACGAGATCAAGCCGCGCATGTAGAGCACCTGGCCGACTTCTTCCTTCGGGCCAGTACCCTGGCCCTTGGCATGCAGCTTCTCGAGAACTTCCTTGACAACCTTGGACCCCTGCTCGGCGCCGTGCTGCATCGCCAGCGCGTTGTAGCCCTTGGCGCCATCGCCTACGTCCTTGACATCAGGCTCGGCACCCGCCCACCAGATTCCGTACATCTTTTCCCGTGGATAACCGGTGGCCTGAGCTTCCTTGAGCGAGGTCGAATTCATCACGCCCCAGCCCCAGAGGAAAACGTAGTCAGGCTTGTTCTGGCGGATTTGCAGCCAGGTGGCCTTCTGCTCGACACCCGGATGGGCGACCGGCAGCAGGGAAAGGTCGAAGCCATGCATCTTGGCGCGTTCCTGCAGCAGGGCGATCGGCTCCTTGCCGTAAGGGCTGTCGTGATAGACCAGCGTGATCTTCTTGCCCTTCAG
>JBIJDI010000312.1:0-3684 GCA_044344235.1 Sulfuritalea sp.
CCCAGCCAGCGCTGTACCCGTGGCTCGGCCGGATCGAGCCCGGCTTCGAGGAAGCGCTGCGGCAGCTCGTCGCGCTTTTCCCACCAGGCCAGGTTGCCGGCCAGGCGATCGATGGACTCCAGCGGAAAACCCAGCGCCCGCCCGGCGTCGCGCAGTGCACTGCGGGTGCGGTACGTGATCACGGCGGCCGCCAGCGCGGCGCGTTCGCGGCCGTATTTGGCGTAGATGTACTGGATGACCTCTTCGCGCCGCTGGTGCTCGAAATCGACGTCGATGTCCGGCGGCTCGTTGCGCTCCTTCGAGACGAAACGCTCAAACAGCATCGACGCCCGCGCCGGATCGACTTCGGTGATATTCAGCGCGTAGCACACCGCTGAATTTGCCGCCGAGCCGCGCCCCTGGCAGAGGATGCCCTGCCCGCGCGCCCAGGCGACGATGTCGTGCACGGTGAGGAAATACGGCGCGTAGGCCATCTCCGCAATCAGGCGCAGCTCGTGCTCGACTTGCGCCAATACCTTGTCCGCCACGCCGGCGGGATAGCGCTTGGCAAGACCCTCTTCGGTCAGCCGCCGCAGCCAGGAATCCGGCGTCTCGCCCGCCGGCACGACTTCCTCCGGATATTCGTAGCGCAGTTCGTCGAAGGAAAAATTGCAGCGTGCGGCGATGTTCGCCGTCTCGGCCAGCAGTTCGGGCGGATACAAGCGTGCCAGCGCGAGGCGCGAGCGCAGGTGGCGTTCGCCGTTGGCAAACAGCGCCGCGCCGGCCGCCGCCACCGTGGTGTTGAGGCGCAGGGCAGCCAGCACGTCCTGCAGGGGGCGGCGCGAACGCGCATGCATGTGCACGTCGCCTGCCGCAACCAGCGGCAGGCGCGTGGCTGCCGCCAGTTCGCGCAAAGCGGCGAGGCGCTCGTGGTCGTCGGGCCGCAGATGCCGCTCGAAGGCGATCCAGGCGCGGCCGGCGAAGTGCTCGGCCAGCCAGCGCGCATCGGCGGCTTGGGGCTCCGCGACGGGAAGCCACAAGGCCAGGCAATCCGGCACGCCACCGCCATCCCAGCCGGCCAGGTCGTTGCGCGTCAGATGGTAGCTGCCCTTTGCCGTGCGGCGACGACCCAGCGTCACCAGCGCGGAAAGATTGCCGTAACCGGCGCGGTTCTGCGCCAGCAGCACCAGCTTCATGCCGCAGGCGAGATGCAGCTCGGTGCCGTGAATCAGTTGCAGTGCCGTGCCGCGTGCCGCCAGATGGGCGCGCACGCTGCCGGCAAAGCTGCATTCATCGGTGATCGCCAGCGCCGCGTAGCCCAGTTGCACCGCCCGCGCCACCAGTTCCTCGGCGTGCGAGGCGCCGCGCAGGAAACTGAAGTTGGAAAGGCAGTGGAGTTCGGCGTAGGCCGGGAGGGATGACATGGCTGGGGTGTTAGCTGTGTTTTTATACAGTCTAGCGCAAACTGATCGAACAAGACAGCCGCCCCCACGCTGCCGCAATCACCACCGACATTGACATCGATCAACATTGCATAGCACAAGAAGCACAGCATTCTGTCCAGAAATCAGGCATACCAATATCAACAAACTGACGGAGATTCACCATGAAAAGAACTGCATTGTTTCTGAGCCTGGCCGTCATCGGCATGGGTTCCGCCCTCGCCGCCGACCCGGCCAAGATCAACTGGTCGAAGATTCCCGTGGTCAAGGTGCCACTGTTATTCCCCGGCCAATCCAGCTACGAATGGCTGCGCAGCGACGAGCACAAGAACGCCGCGAAAGAAGTCAAGCGCGGCGATTCCTGCATGTCGTGCCACGACGAAAAGGATGCCGAAAAGGACATGGGAGAAAAGATCGTCAAGGGCGGCCGGCTGGAACCCACGCCCGTGGCCGGCAAGTCCGGTTACAAGGAACTCAAGGTACAGGCCGCCTATGACGCGAAGAACGCCTACCTGCGCTTCCAGTGGAAAACCGACAATCCCTATGCCGGCACCGAGCACCAGTACCTGCGTTTCGACGGCAAGGAATGGAAGGTCTGGGGCTACCCCAATCTGGACAAGCCGGTGCAGGAAAACAAGGAACAGGGAATATACGAAGACCGCATGTCGATCATGCTCGACGACGGCAAGGTGCCCGGCTTCGCCAAGCAGGGCTGCTGGCTGACCTGCCATGACGGCGAACGCGACATGGCCAAGCAGTTCACCAAGGCCGAGGTTGCCGCCAACCCGCTGCTGACCGCCGTCAAGCGCAGCGACGTGCGCAAGTACCTGCCCGACAGCCGTACCGACCCGTCCGACTGGAAAACCGGCAAGACCGTCGCGGAAATCAACAAGCTCAAGGCCGCCGGCTACTTCGTCGACCTGATCCAGTGGCGCGCGCACCGCAGCCACCCGGTCGGCATGGCCGACGACGGTTATGTGCTGGAATGGCGCAACAGCGACGCCGGCAAGAACATGTTCGCCGGCAATGCGGACGCGAAGACGCATCAGCCGAAATTCATGTGGGACGCCAAGAAGGTCGGCTACAAGTCGATCACCGTGGCGCAGCTGCGCCGTGGCGACCACTTTCTGGTCCGCGAGCAGAATGCCGTGCCCTTCGAGCCGAATGCGGGTTGGAAAGAGGGCGACATGATCCCCGACTACATCACCAGCCGCGAGGACGCCAAGGGCTCGGCCGCCGACAACAACGCCATCGCCAGTTGGAAGGACGGCGTATGGACCGTGGTCCTGACCCGCCCGCTGGGACTGACCAACGGCGACGACAAGACGCTCAAGGAGGGCGGCGTGTACAACATCGGCCTTGCCGTCCATGACGACAACATCACCACGCGCGGCCACCAGGTTTCTTTCGAGAAAACCTTGGGAATTGGCGTCAAGAAGGGCGCCAAGGTCGATATCAACGCGGTCAAGCTGCCGTAATCCGGCGCCGGGCGGATTGCCATCGCCAGCCGTTCCGTATAATTCGGGGCGTGCTGGCGATTGTTCGACCAGCGGCACATATCCCACCATGCAAACCAACAGCAGCATTGCCTTCTTCGACAACCAGTTTCAGCAACAGGTCCGCGATCAGGATTTCAAGCTGAATCCGTTCGAGCTGGCTGCACTCCCGCATCTGCAGGGGCGCGTACTCGACTTCGGCTGCGGCATGGGCAATCTGGCGATTGAAGCCGCCAAGCGTGGCTGTTCGGTGCTGGCGCTGGACGCCAGCCGATCTGCCATCAGCCACCTGAGGCAGCGTGCCCTTGACGAAGCCCTGCCTGTCCAAGCGATCGAGGCCGATCTGCGACACCACGAAATCGGGGAAGAATTCGATTGCGTGGTCTCGATCGGACTGTTGATGTTCTTCGACTGCGCAACGGCGGAACGTGTCCTGGCGATGCTTCAGTCGCGCGTGCGTCCGGGCGGCATCGCGGTGATCAACGTGCTGATCGAAGGCACGACATACCTCGACATGTTCCAGCCCGGCAACTATTGCCTGTTCTCGCGCAGCGAAATGGAAGACCGCTTCGCCGGCTGGAACATCATTCACTCCGACTTCAGGAATTTCGACGCGCCGGGCGAGACCATCAAGTCCTTCGTCACACTGATCGCGCAGAAGCCTGGATTCGCTGCGCCGTAACAGCCGGTCCGATCGATCAGGCAAACCAGCCGTGCAGGAACCATCCCCCGGGCGGGCGCGGATCACGAAAAATCCATAGCCAGCA
>JBIJDI010000035.1:0-12719 GCA_044344235.1 Sulfuritalea sp.
GCCTGCCAGACCAGCTTGGAGCGCCACTTGTCCATCGCCAGGGCGGAGGCCAGCACGCCACTGCCGGTGTAGGGAATCGCCAGCAGGTCGAGCGCGCCCTGCAAGCTGCCATCCTCGCCGCCGCGGCCATGCAGGGCGATGAATACGCGCTTGAATCCCTCGGCATGCAACGCCTCGAGCGCCTTGTCCTGCGGATCGAAGGGGTGGGCATCGACGCCGGACGAGCGCAACGCGGCCAGCACCGCGGCCCCGCTTTTCAGCGAGACCTCGCGCTCGGCCGACTTGCCACCCATCATCACCGCCACCTTGCCAAAATCCATCAAACTCCTTCTCCGTCCTGCCCGGACTGACTGCCCGCCTCGCCCAGAATGCGCACCTCGCGCACCAGCGAAACGCCAAACTTTTCCTCGACCACTGCCTGAACTTGGCCGATTAGCATTTCTATCGCACTCGCGGTAGCCGCACCCTTGGGATTAACGATGAAATTCGCATGCTTTTCGGAAACCTGCGCGCCGGCGATCTGTGTGCCCTTGAGCCCGGCCGCTTCGATCAGGCGCGCGGCATGGTCACCGGACGGGTTCCTGAACACCGATCCGGCGTTGGGCAATTGCAGCGGCTGGGTGGCAATGCGCCGCTCCAGCAGTTCGCGCAGACGCGCACGGGCCACTGCCGCATCCCCCGCCGGGAAGCGGAACCAGGCAGCGGCGAAGACTTCGTCGGTGGCTTTTTTGAGCCCGACGTGGCGGTAGCCGACGGCGAAATCATCCGGACTGCGGATGATCTGCTCGCCGTCGCGATTGAGCATCAGCACCCGCTCCACATAGCGCCAGGTCTCGCCGCCATGGCAGCCGGCATTCATCGCCAGCGCACCGCCCACGGTGCCGGGAATGCCGGCCAGAAACTCCGCCTCGGCGCAAGCCTGATTGCCGACAAAACGCGCCAGCTTGGGCGATGCCACGCCGGCCTCGGCGTAGAAACTGCCGTCGGCTTCTCGGCGCAAGGTGTCCAGTACGCGATGGGTGAAGATCGCGGTACCGTCAAAACCGCCGTCGCGTATCAGCAAATTGCTACCCAAGCCGACCATCAGCAAGGGCTCATCGTGGCGCAGGCGATGCAAGAAAGCAGCGAGATCAGCCAGATCGGCCGGGAAAAATGCGCGCGCCACGGACCCGCCGGCACGCCACGACACGTGGCCAGCCATCAGCTCGTGCTCTCGCAGTTCGCCGCGAAGTTCAGTCATTGGTCGCCGCTTGGCTCAATCGTGCCGGTACGCCGCCGATCGAACCGGCGCCCATGGTGATCACCACGTCGCCGTCGCGAACGGCGGCGAGAATCGCCGCCGGCATGGTGGCGATGTCTTCGACGAACACCGGCTCGATCTTGCCGGCGACCCTCAGGGCACGCACCATAGTGCGGCTGTCGGCGGCAACGATCGGCGCTTCGCCAGCGGCATACACCTCGCCCAGCAGCAGCACATCTACGCCGCCCAACACCTTGACGAAATCCTCGAAGCAGTCTCGCGTCCGCGTGTAGCGATGCGGCTGGAAGGCCAGCACCAGTCGGCGGCCGGGGAAAGCGCCGCGGGCGGCGGCGATCGTGGCTGCCATTTCTGCGGGATGATGGCCGTAGTCATCGACCAGGGTAAATATTTCCCCGGCCGGACAGGCGATCTCGCCGTGAAGCTGGAAGCGACGGCCGACACCGCGAAATTCGGCCAGCGCCTTGATGATCGCCGTATCGCCAACGCCGACTTCTGTTGCCACCGCAATCGCGGCCAGCGCATTCAGCACGTTGTGGCGCCCCGGCAGATTGAGCACGATCGGCAAACGACTGACATTGCCGTTGGTGCGCACGCAGGTGAAGCGCATGGTACCGCCGTCGGCCACCACGTTTTCGGCGCGGAAGTTGACCTCGCTGTCGATGCCGTAGGTGACGATCTGCTTCGCCACGCGCGGCATGATCTCGCGCACGTTGGCATCATCGCCGCAGACCACGGCGACGCCATAGAAAGGCAGGCGGTGGAGGAAATCGACGAAGGCCTGTTTCAGCCGGCCGAAATCGTGGCCGTAGGTTTCCATGTGATCGGCGTCGATGTTGGTCACCACCGAAACCACCGGGGACAGGAACAGGAAGGATGCATCCGACTCGTCGGCCTCGGCCACCAGGAATTCGCCGCTGCCGAGTTTCGCGTTGGCTCCGGCCGAGTTCAGCCGGCCGCCGATGACGAAGGTCGGATCGAGTCCGCCCTCTGCCAGGCAGCTCGCGACGAGGCTGGTGGTGGTGGTCTTGCCATGCGTGCCGGCGATCGCGATGCCCTGCTTGATGCGCATCAGTTCGGCCAGCATCTGCGCCCGCGGCACCACCGGTACCTGGCGCTCGCGCGCCATCACCACTTCCGGATTGTCTTCGCGCACGGCGGTCGACACCACCACCGCATCGGCGGTCGCCGCGTTTCCGGCGCTGTGTCCAATCGAAATGCGTATGCCCTGCGCCGCAAGACGCCGCGTCGTCGCGCTTTCGCTCAAATCGGAGCCGCTGACCTCGAAGCCCTGGTTCGCCAGCACCTCGGCGATGCCGGACATGCCCGAGCCGCCAATTCCGACGAAGTGGATGCGTTTTACCTTGTGCTTCATTTCGCCACCTCCTGGCAAATTCGCGCCACCGTTGCCGTGGCTTCGGGCCGCGCCAGCTCGCGAGCCTTTTCGGCCATTTGTGTGAGCTGCTGGCGCGACAGGTTTTTCATCTCCGCCAGACGGGCCGGCGTCAACTGATCCTGCGGCAGCAGGATAGCCGCGCCGGCATTGCTGAGAAAGCGTGCATTCGACGTCTGGTGGTCATCCACCGCATGCGGGAAGGGCACCAGCAAACTGGCCACACCAGCGGCTGCGAGTTCCGCCACGGTGAGTGCGCCTGCGCGACAGATCACCAGATCAGCCCAGTCGTAGGCGCCCGCCATGTCATTGATGAAGGCCACGCAATCGGCATTGACACCGGCCGAAATGTAGAAGCTTTTCAGCATCGGCAAATGTTTCTCGCCGGCTTGATGCACCACCACCGGCCGCTCGCCTTCCGGAATCAGCGCCAGCGCCTTGGGCATCGCCGAGTTCAAGGCCTGCGCGCCCAGGCTGCCACCGACCACCAGCACGCGCAAGGGACCGCTGTGCTGCGCATAGCGAAAAGTCGGCGCTGGCAGCACGGCGATTTCCGGACGTACCGGATTGCCCACCCATTGGCCCTGCTGCAGCACCTCGGGGAAACCCGTGAGAATCCGGTCGGCAATCTTCGCCAGAACCGTGTTGGCCAGGCCGGCCACCGAATTCTGTTCGTGCAGCACCAGCGGAATACCCTGCAGCGAGGCCATCATTCCGCCCGGAAAGCTGATGTAGCCGCCCATACCCAGCACCACGTCGGGCTTGATGCGCTTGAGCTGCTTCCATGCCCCGGCAAAACCGCGCAGCAGGTTGAAGGGCAGCATGAGTTTCCGCAGCAGGCCCTTGCCGCGCAGCGCGGAGAAATGCACCCAAGCCATCTCGTAGCCGCGCCCCGCGGTCAGCTTGGCTTCCATGCCGTCCGGATGGCCCATCCAGGCGATCTTCCAGCCCTGGGCCTTCAGGTGCTCGGCTACGGCCAAGCCCGGCATGATGTGCCCGCCCGTGCCGCCGGCCATGACGAGGAGGGTCTTGCTCATACCTGCTGCCCCCGCATCAATTGTCGATTCTCCCAATCCACCCGCAACAGGATGCCGAGGGCAAGACAATTGGCCACGATGCCCGAGCCGCCGAAACTCATCAGCGGCAGCGTCAGGCCCTTGGTCGGCAGCAGGCCCATGTTCACGCCCATGTTGATGAAGCCCTGCACGCCGAGCCAGATGCCGATGCCTTGCGCGACCAGGCCGGAATGCACGCGGCCGAGCACCAGCGCCTGGCGCCCGATGACGAAAGAGCGCTGCACCAGCAGGGCGAACAGCCCCACCACCACGCAGACGCCGACAAAGCCGAGTTCCTCGGCGATCACCGCCAACAGGAAGTCGGTATGCGCCTCGGGCAGGTAGAACAGCTTCTCGACGCTGGCGCCGAGACCGACGCCGAACCACTCGCCACGACCGAAGGCGATCAGCGCATGCGAGAGCTGGTAGCCCTTGCCGAAGGCGTCCTGCCACGGGTCCATGAAGCCGAAGATGCGCTCGCGCCGATAGGGCGAAACCCAGATCATGATGACGAAGCTGACCGCCAGCACCACCACCAGCACGCTGAATACCCGCACGTTGATGCCGCCCAGAAACAGGATGCCAGTGGCGATACAGAGGATGACCACCAGCGCGCCGAAATCCGGCTCCTTCAGCAACAGGAATCCGACCAGCACCATGACCAGCGCCATCGGCCCGAAGCCGCGCAGGAAGCTGCCCATGTCGTCCAGCTTGCGCGTGGTGTAGTCGGCGGCATAGAGCACGACAAAGAGCTTCATCAATTCCGAGGGCTGCAGGTTGATCGGACCGAGACCGATCCAGCGCTGGGCCCCATTGACCGAACGGCCGACATGCGGAATCAGCACCAGCAGCAGCAGCGCGACCCCGGCCAGGAACAGCCAGGGCGCCGCCTGCTGCCACAAGCGCAGCGGAATCTGGAAAGCCATCACGCCCGCCACCAGACCGACGGTGAGGAACACGGCGTGACGAAACAGGAAATAGGCCGACTGGCCGCCCGTGAAGCGGCTGCCCTCGGCCATCGCGATGGACGACGAATACACCATCACCAGTCCCATCAGCAGCAAGCCGACCGCCGGCCACAGCAGGAGGCCGTCGAGTTCCGCGGGCGCCCGCGGGGCCGGGGCGGCGTAGGCGCGGCTCATGCGACATGCTCCAGCGCATGGACGGCGGCGACGAAGGCCTGCGCCCGATGCTCGTAGTTGCGGAACATGTCGAAGCTGGCACACGCTGGCGACAGCAGAACGGCATCACCCGAATGCGCCAGTGCGCGAGCGCGGCGCACGGCATCGTTCATATCGGTCGCGGTTTCCATTGAAACGCCGCCGCCAATGGCCTTCTCGATCAGCGGACCGTCGCGCCCGATCAGCACCGCGGCGCGGGCATGCCTCGTCACGGCTTTGCCGAGTGGAGAAAAGTCCTGCCCTTTTCCATCACCGCCGAGAATCACGACGATCTTGCGTCCCAGTCCACCCAAACCGTTCAACGCCGCCACCGTGGCGCCGACATTGGTGCCCTTGGAATCGTCATACCAGGTCACGCCGTCCAACTCGGCGACTTTCTCTACCCGATGAGGCAAGCCGCGGAAGCTGCGCAAGGCCGGCAGCAATGCATTCGCATCGAAGCCGAGGCTCACGCACAAGGCCAGCGCCGCCATCACGTTAGCGGCGTTATGCAAGCCGGCCAGCGGCAGCCCGGAAACCGGCAGCAGAAAGCGCTCGCCCCGCACTATCCACGCTTCGTCACGATTCATGCGCAGGCCGAAGTCCTCGGCGGCGGCGGGTGCGTCGAGGCCGAAGGTGATGATGTGGCGGTCGGCCAGCGCCATCCGGCGCACGCGTCCATCGCCACGATTCAGCACCTGCACACCCGGCGCGCCTTCGGCGCTTTGAAAGATTCGCGCCTTGACCGATGCGTATTCGTCGAGATCGATGTAGCGATCGAGATGATCGTCGGAGATGTTCAGCACTGTCGCCGCCGCCGGATACAGCGTCTGCGTGGTCTCCAGCTGAAAACTGGAAAGTTCCAGTACCCAGATTTGCGGCAGGACGTTGGCATCCTGCGCGTCCATCAGGGCGGTCAAGGCCGCCGGGGAAATATTGCCCGCGACACCGACAGTCTTGCCCGTGGCACGCAGCAGATGTCCGGTCAACGCGGTGGTGGTGGTCTTGCCATTGGTGCCGGTGATCGCCAGCACCGGCACGGAACCAAGGCGACGCAGCGCCTGGGCGAACAACTCGATCTCGCCGACCACCGGAATGCCGGCGGCGCGCGCGTGAATCACCACCATCAGGCCGCCCGAAAGCCCCGGCGACAGAACAAGCAAGTTGATCCCCTCGAGCAGCGCCTTGTCGAACTCGCCGGCACAAAACTCGGCGTTCACGACACGGCGCTTCAGTTCGTCGAGATAGGGCGGTGCCGCTCTGGTATCCGCCACACGCACCCGCGCCCCTTGCCGCGCGCACCAGAGCGCGCTGGCCAAGCCCGATTCACCGAGGCCGAGAACGAGAACGTGTTTGCCTTGAAGCGTCATCGTATCTTCAGCGTCGACAGTCCGAACAGCACGAGCAGGATGGTGATGATCCAGAAGCGCACCACCACCTGCGTCTCTTTCCATCCGGTTTGTTCAAAGTGATGATGCAGCGGCGCCATGCGCAGGATTCGCCTGCCTTCGCCGTAGCGCTTCTTGGTGTATTTGAAGTAGCCGACCTGCAGCATCACCGAGATGGTCTCGGCGACGAACACGCCGCCCATGATGAACAGCACGATCTCCTGGCGCGCCACCACCGCCACCGCGCCCAGCGCGGCACCAAGTGCCAGAGCGCCGACGTCGCCCATGAACACCTCGGCCGGGTAGGCGTTGAACCAGAGAAAGCCCAGACCCGCACCCGCCAGCGCGCCGCAGAACACCGTCAGTTCGCCGGCGCCCGGAATGTAGGGCATCAGCAGGTACTTGGAGAACACCGAGTTGCCGGCCACATAGGTGAAGATGCCCAGCGCCGCACCCACCAGCACCGTCGGCATGATGGCCAGGCCGTCGAGACCATCGGTCAGATTCACTGCATTGCTGGTACCGACAATCACCAGATAAGTCAGCAGGATGAAGCCGAACATGCCGAGCGGATAGGTCACGCTCTTGAAGAAGGGGACGATGAGCGCCGTCTGCTGCGGTAGTTCCAGGGTGAAGCCGCTCGATACCCACTGGAAGAACAGCTGGACCACCTTCTCGTTGTTCGGTGCCGAAATCGAAAACGCAAGATAGATTGCGGCAATCAGCCCTATCACCGACTGCCAGAAGAACTTAGCCCGTGCCGACAAGCCATCCGGATTGCGATAGACGACCTTGCGCCAGTCATCCACCCAGCCCACCGCGCCAAAGCCGAAGGTGACGATCAGCACGATCCAGATGAAGCGATTGGACAGATCCGCCCACAGCAGCGTGGATACGCCCAGCGAGATCAGGATCAGGGCGCCGCCCATGGTCGGCGTGCCGGCCTTGATCAAGTGCGTCTGCGGCCCGTCGGTACGCACCGACTGGCCGATTTTCTTTGCCGCCAGCCAGCGGATCACCGCCGGCCCGAAGACGAAGGAAATTGTCAGCGCGGTCATGGTCGCCAGCACCGCGCGCAAGGTGATGTAGCCAAAGACATTGAAGCCGCGCAAATCCTTGGCCAGCCATTGGGCGAGTTCAAGCAGCATTCGAAACTCCTTCGTCCACGATCGCGTCGACGACGCGCTCCATGCGCATGAAGCGCGATCCCTTGACCAGCACCGTGGTCTGCGGGTCGAGTTCGCTCTGCAGCGTCCTTACCAGTTCGTCAAGGCGATGAAAGTGCTGTCCACCTTCGCCAAAGTTGCGCGCAGCGGCCACCGACATTTCACCCAGACAAAGCAAACGATCGATGCCGTGACTCTTGGCATAACCGCCCACTTCGTCGTGAAACTGGCCGGCGGCAGCACCCGCTTCGCCCATGTCGCCCATAACGAAGACGCGCTTGCCAGGCACGGAGGCCAGCACGTCGATCGCGGCGCGCATCGAATCCGGATTGGCGTTGTAGCTGTCATCCACCACCAGCGCACCCTTGCGTCCGGCACGACGCTGCAGGCGACCCTTGACGCCGGAAAAACCTGTCAGCCCTTCCCGGACGGCCGCAACCGATGCTCCGGCTGCCAGCGCCACTGCCGCCGCAGCGCAGGCGTTGCGGGCATTGTGGAGCCCCGGCACGGCAAGCGTTACCTTGAGCGCGCCCCAGGGAGTTGCCAACTCGAGTTCGCCGCCCAAACCGTGGCCAGCGAATTGGCCGCGCACGTCGGCCGGCTGCACGATACCAAAAGTCACCCGGCGACGATCGCGCGCCAGCTCGCGCCAGATTTCGGCTTGCGCATCGTCGGCATTGAACACGGCGATGCCGTCGGCCGGCAGCCCGGCGAATATCTCACCCTTGGCCAGCGCCACATCCTGCACCGAACCAAGGCCCTCCAGATGCGCACGCTGCGCATTGTTCACCAGCGCCACCGAAGGCTGTGCGAGGCGTGTCAGATAGTCGATCTCGCCCGCATGGTTCATGCCCATTTCGATCACCGCTGCGCGATGCGATGCGCGCAGCTTGAGCAGCGTCAGCGGCAAGCCGATGTCGTTGTTGAGATTGCCGGCTGTGGCGAGCACCACGTCGGCGGCATTGCCATGCTGCGCGCGCAGGATCGCCGCGCACATTTCCTTGACCGTGGTCTTGCCGTTGCTGCCGGTGATGCCGAGCAGCGGAATCGCAAAGCGCCCGCGCCACTGTGCCGCCAGCGCACCGAGCGCCAGGCGCGTATCGGTGACGCCGATCAGCGGCAACGCAGGACGAGCGGCGGCGAATTCCTGACTCACCAGCGCACCTGCCGCACCACGCGCCAGAACCTCGCTCACATAAGCATGGCCGTCGAAGTTTTCGCCCTTGAGGGCGACGAACAGTTCTCCGGCCGCAATGCTGCGTGAATCGGTGGAGACGCCGCTGAAGCCGGCATCGGCGCCTTGCACCCGGGCAGCGATGGCGTGAGCGGCCTCGTGCAGAGTCATCATCATGATCGCTGCGATCCTCGCCGTGTCGCCAACGCCGACTTTGCCACGTCGATGTCGGAGAAGGGATGGCGCACGCCGGCGATTTCCTGATACGGCTCGTGGCCCTTTCCGGCGAGCAGAATCACGTCGCGGGGATCGGCATCTGCCACGGCATCGGCGACGGCCTGCCCGCGATCCGGCTCGACAGCGGGCGGCGATTTCATCCCGCCAAGAATGCCGTCGATGATCGCTTGCGGATTTTCGCTACGCGGGTTGTCGCTGGTGAGCACAACCTGATCTGCCAGACGCTCGGCAATCGCACCCATTTGCGGCCGCTTGCCGGGATCGCGGTTGCCGCCGCAACCGAATACGCAGACCAGCCGGCCGCCGCGTGCTGCAGCGGTTTCACGCAACACACCGAGCGCCTTTTCCAGTGCATCCGGGGTGTGGGCGTAGTCGACCACGACCAGCGGCTGATCCACGCCGCCCAGCGCCTGCATCCGTCCCGGCGGCGGCTGGATGCGGTTCAACGCAACTGCGATATCCTCAAGGCGTTCATTGCGTGCCAGCAATGCACCGATCACCGCGAGCAGATTGGAGACATTGAAGCGGCCCACCACGGGCGCGGTGAAATGCACGCCTCGCAGATCGAACTCGACACCGGCGGCGCTCATGCCCAGGTTTTCCGCGCGCAGAACGTCCTCACCGCCGGCGTCCGGGCCGAGCGTATAGCCGATGACGTGCAGGCGGTCCCGGAGTCGGACCGCAAGTTCGGCGCCGAAGGGGTCGTCCAGATTCAGCACCGCGACAGAGAGACCCGGAACGAAGAACAGCTTTTCCTTGGCCGCCGCGTATGCCGCCATGCTGCCGTGATAGTCGAGGTGGTCGCGCGTCAGGTTGGTGAAAACGGCCACATCGAAGGCCGCACCATTGACACGCCCCTGATCGAAACCTATGGAAGAAACCTCCATCGCACAGGCCTTCGCGCCCTGAGCGACGAAGCCGGCGAATTCAGCATGCAGGATGATGGCATCCGGCGTGGTGTTGGGACTTTCAACCAGCGACTCAAGAAAGCCATTGCCCAGCGTGCCGATCACCGCACACCGATGCTGCAAGGCGTTCATCGCCTGTGCGATCCAGTGCGAAACCGAGGTCTTGCCATTGGTGCCGGTGACGCCGGCGAGCCAGAGTTTTTCGGAGGGACGGCCATAGACGAGATGCGCGATTTCGCCGGAGAGCGCCGCCAGCCCGCTCACCTCGACAATCGCCGCATCACCAGCGCCGCCTTTCTTTCCCGCCTCCGCAATTACCGCCGCTGCACCGTTCGCCAACGCCTGAGCAATGAAGTCGCGACCGTCCACCTGCGCACCGGGAAAGGCAACAAAGACGTCGCCGGGCTGCACGCGCCGCGAGTCCGCAGTGAGTCTCTGCGGCTTGACGCCCTGGCGTTCAAGTTGTTCAAGGATAGACATGGCGGTACTCACATCTCTTCCCGAACCGGCTCGGCACTCGCCGTGAGTAACGGCTTCAAGGGCGCGTCGGGTGCAACGCCCAGCGTGCGCAGGCTGCCGGCCATTACCTGGGCAAACACCGGTGCTGCCACGTCGCCGCCGAAGTGCTTGCCGTTGGAGGGCTCGTCGATCATCACCGCGACGATCAGGCGGGGATCGGAGGCCGGAGCGAACCCGACAAACGATGCAACATATTTGTTGGCATAGGCACCGCCCTCGATCTTGTGCGCCGTGCCCGTCTTGCCCGCCACGCGGTAGCCGGCAATCTGCGCCTTCGGTGCGGTACCACCGGGCAGCACCGCCATCTCGAGCATGGCGCGTACCTCGCGCGCCGTCTGCGCCGAAAACACCTGCTTGCCGCCCAGCGGAGGCGTATCCAGTCGTGCCAGCGAAAGCGGCACCAGATCGCCGTCGCGGGCAAAGGCCTGATAGGCGCGCGCCAGCTGGATCAGCGTCACCGAAATGCCATGACCATAGGCCATGGTGGCCTGCTCGATCGGCTTCCAGCTCTTGGCCGGACGCAGACGACCGCCGACCTCGCCAGGGAAGCCGAGCTTCAAGGGTGCGCCGAAGCCCAGGCTGTCGAACATGGTCCACATTTCATCCGGCGTCATCGACAGCGCCAGTTTGGCGGCGCCGATATTTGACGACTTCTGGATTACTTGCGCCACGGTCAGCGTGCCATGCACGTGCGCGTCCGAGATCGTGGCCGTGCCGATGGTCATCTTTCCCGGCGCGGTCTGGATCGGCGTGTTGAAGCGAACCTTGCCCTTCTCCAGCGCCAACGCTGCAGTGAAAGGCTTCAGCGTCGAGCCGGGCTCGAAGGTATCGGTCAGCGCGCGGTTGCGCAATTGCGCACCGACCAGCTTGACGCGATTGTTCGGGTTGTAGGTCGGCAGGTTCGCCAGTGCAAGGATTTCGCCGGTACGAGCGTCGAGCACCACCACGCCACCGGCCTTGGCGCGATTCTCTTCGAGCGCCTGCTTGAGGTAGCTGTAGGCGAGGTACTGCACCTTCGAATCCATGGCCAGCACGATGTCCTGGCCTTCCAGCGGCGGATGGATACTCTCGACGTCTTCGACCACATTGCCGCGGCGATCCTTGATCACGCGCCGCGAGCCGGCCTTGCCCGATAACTGGCTGTTGAAGGCCAGTTCGATGCCTTCCTGGCCGGCATCCTCGACCCCGGTGAAGCCCAGCATGTGCGCCATCACTTCGCCCGCCGGGTAGTAGCGCCGGTATTCGTTCTTCTGGTGGATGCCGGGCAACTGCAGCGCCGAAACCCGATCGGCCAGATCGGGCGGCAACTGGCGTTTGACATAAACGAACTCGCGCTCGGAGGCCAGCTTGCGATTGATCTCGCGCACGTCCATGTCGAGCAGCGTGGCCAGATTGCGCGACTGCGCCGGCGCCAGTTGGGCATCTTCGGGAATAGCCCAGATCGAGCGCACCGGAGTGGACACCGCCAGCACGTCGCCGTGGCGGTCGGTAATGCGGCCGCGGGTGGCGGAAATGTCGATCACCCGCTCGAAGCGGGCGCGGCCCTTGTCGCCCAGGAACTCGTTGTTGAAGCCCTGCAGGTAGAGCGAGCGCGCGATCAGCGTGACGAAGGAACCGAGCAGCACCACCAGCACCAGGCGTTGGCGCCACGGTGGCAGACGCTCTGAAAGCAGCGGGCTTCTGGAAAACTTGATCGACTTCATGAGCAGATCATTTCTCCGGTACCGGATCGACGGAAATGATCCGCCCCGGCGCCGGCGGTTTCATGCCCAGCTTTTCGCGCGCGACCTTCTCGACCCGGACATGGGCGGCCAAGGTGCTTTGCTCCAACTGCAACTGCCCCCACTCGACCTCGAGATCACGCATGCGTTTTTGCGTGGCCTCCAGTTCGGTGAACAGTTTGCGCGCACGATGATTGGCGCTCACGGCAGACAGGGCGCAGGCCAGTGCGATCAGGATCAGGATGAGATTTAAGCGTGCCACCGTCAGACTTTCTCCGCCACGCGCAGCACCGCGCTGCGGCAGCGCGGGTTGGCGGCGATTTCAGCGTCGGACGGAAACATCGCCTTGCCCACCAGATGCATCACCGGCTGCGGCAGATCGACCGCGCGCACCGGCACGCCCTTGGGCGGCTGGGGCGGATGTGCCGCATCGCGCAGGAAGCGTTTGACGATGCGATCCTCCAGCGAATGAAAACAGATCACGGCGAGGCGCCCACCCGGTGCCAGTCTTTCCACGGCCCGCGGCAGGGTTAACGACAGCTCCTCAAGCTCCCGATTGACGTGAATCCGTAGAGCCTGAAAGGTGCGCGTCGCCGGATGCTGGCCCGGCTCACGCGTGCGGACGACTTGCGCCACGAGCGTGGCAAGCTGTCCTGTCCTTGAAATACCGTGCTCGCTCCGAGCAGCAACAAGCGCCTTTGCAATCGCATGAGCAAACCGTTCTTCGCCATAGTCTTTGA
>JBIJDI010000313.1:0-3674 GCA_044344235.1 Sulfuritalea sp.
CCGGAACAGGTGCAAGCGGCGTTCGATGATGCCGTCAAGGCCGGGCAGGACCGCGAACGGCACAAGAACGAGGGGCAGGCCTATGCCAACGACGTGATTCCGCGGGCGCGTGGCGCCGCCTCGCGCCTGATGGAAGAGGCGACCGGTTACCGTCAGCGCATCATCGTCACGGCCGAAGGCGATGCCTCGCGCTTCAAGCAGGTTCTCACCGAATACAGCAAGGCGCCGGAAGTCACTCGCAGCCGCATGTATCTCGAAACCGTCCAACAGATTTACGCGAACACCAGCAAGGTAATGATCGACGCCAAAGGACAGGGCAACCTGCTTTATCTGCCGCTCGACAAGCTGATGCAGGCGACAGCGGCCACCGTTGCAGCGCCGGCAGCGGCGGAAGCGGCGGTCGTTCCGCGAGGCGTCGTACCCGGACCTGCGGCTGCCACACCGGATGCACCGCCGCAGACAGAGCGTTCAGCACCGGGTGATGCGCGCGCCCGCGGCAATCTCGGCTCACGCGAGCGGGGGGAACGTTGATGCAACGCCATTTGTCTTTCGTCGCTTCATTCCTGTTCGGCCTTCTGGCGCTGTTCGCCATGACTATTTTCACGGTGGATCAGCGCCAGTTCGCGATCATTTTCCAGCTTGGGGAAATCAAGGAAGTGGTTTCCGAGCCGGGCCTGGCGTTCAAGTGGCCGCTGATTCAAAACGTGCGGATTTTCGACAAGCGCATCCTGACCATGGACTCACCCGAGCCGGAGCGGTTTCTTACCGCTGAGAAGAAGCCGGTGCTGGTGGATTCCTTCGTCAAATGGCGCATTCATGACGTCAAGCAGTACTACAACTCGGTCGGTGGCGATGAGATGCTGGCCAAGACTCGCCTGTCGCAGACCGTGAATTCCGGCTTGCGCGAAGAGTTTGGCCGGCGCACGGTGCACGACGTTGTCTCAGGCGCACGTGATGACATCATGGTTTCGGTGAAGAAGAAGGCCGATGCTGACATGCGTGCCATCGGTGTGGAAATTGTCGATGTACGGCTGAAACGTGTCGACCTGCCGCCGGAAGTGTCCGAGTCGGTCTATCGCCGCATGGAAACCGAGCGCAAGCGCGTGGCCAACGAATTGCGCGCCGAGGGCGCGGCGGAGGCCGAAAAAATCAAGGCCAATGCCGACCGCCAACGCGAGGTGATACTGGCCGAGGCCTATCGTGATGCACAGAAGCTCAAGGGCGAGGGTGATGCCAAGGGAACAGCGATTTACGGCCGCGCTTTCGGCGAGAATCCAGAGTTTTATGCCTTCTATCGTAGCCTCGAAGCCTATCGCGCGAGCTTCAAGAACAAGAGCGACCTCATGGTGATCGAACCCAATTCCGAGTTCTTCAAGTACTTGAAGAGCAGCGGCAAGGGCAAGTAATTCGGGTCGGTGCCGGTTTGAAATGCTCAATATCCTGCTGCTGGCTTTTGCTCTGATGCTGGTGATCGAAGGTCTCCTGCCTTTTCTCGCGCCGCGAGTGTGGCGGGAAACTTTCCGGCGCGTGACTGAACTGAGCGACGGGCAGATCCGCTTCATCGGCCTGTCGTCGATGCTGGTCGGCGTCGTTCTACTGACAGTATTCCGCTAGCCATCATGGCAAATCAGCGCTGGCTTCTGCCCGAAGCGATTGAAGACGTCCTCCCCCGTGATGCGGCGCGCGTAGAGTTCCTGCGGCGCAGCCTGCTTGGCGAGTTTTCCCGTCATGGCTATGAGTTCGTCATTCCGCCGCTGCTTGAGTATGTCGAATCGTTGCTGACTGACAGCGGTCACGACCTCGACTTGCGAACCTTCAAGCTGGTCGATCAACTTTCCGGTCGCAGCATGGGCGTGCGCGCCGACATCACGCCGCAAGTTGCGCGCATCGACGCCCATCTGCTCAACCGCAAGGGTGTCACGCGGCTATGCTATTGCGGCAGCGTGCTTCACACCCTGCCGGCCGGCTTCAATGCCACGCGCGAACCCCTGCAGATCGGTGCGGAAATCTACGGCCATGCCGGACTTGAGGCGGACATCGAGGCGATTCGCCTGTTGGCCGCAACGCTTGGCCTGTGCAACATCACCGCGTCGCGCCTTGACCTCGGCCATGTCGCCGTCTTTCGCGCGCTCGCCAAACAGGCGGGCCTGGCGCCGGCCGCCGAAGAGGAACTGTTCGGTGCGTTGCAGGGAAAGGACGTACCGACGGTGCGCGAACTGGTTGCGGGCCTTGCCGATCCGATTCGATCGGCGTTACTGGCCTTGCCCGAGCTCTATGGCGACCGGCGGGTGCTGGACCGCGCGGCGAAAGTTCTGCCGGCATTGCCTGAAATCGATGCGGCGCTGTCCGATCTGCGACGCCTCGCAGATGCACTCGCCGACTTGCCCCTGAGTTTCGATCTGGCCGACCTGCGCGGCTATCACTATCACAGCGGTGTTGCCTTTGCCGCGTATTGCGCGGGTAGCCCCGGTGCTGTGGCACTGGGCGGCCGTTACGACGATTTCGGCCGGGCCTATGGGCGTGCGCGCCCTGCCACCGGCTTTTCCATGGACTTGCGCGAACTGGTGCGGCTGTCGCCAGGCGATGCAGCACGCGGTGCGATTGCGGCTCCGTGGCCAGAAGACGATGCCTTGCACGCCGAGGCGGTGCGCCTGCGTGCGCAGGGCGAGCGCGTGGTGCTGGCCCTGCCGGGCCATGAAGGCACGTGGCGCGAAACTGGCTGCGACCGGATGCTGGTGCGCAGCGGCAACAACTGGATTATCGAATCCCTCAAGGAAAACTGAAATGGCAAAGAACGTCGTGGTCGTCGGCACCCAATGGGGCGACGAGGGTAAAGGCAAGATCGTGGATTGGTTGACGGACCACTCGCAGGGAGTCGTGCGCTTCCAGGGGGGGCACAATGCCGGCCATACGCTGGTCATCGGCGGCAAGAAGACCGTGCTGCACCTGGTTCCCTCCGGAATCCTGCGTGCCGGCGTCACCTGCTACATCGGCAATGGCGTGGTGCTGTCGCCCGAGGCGCTGATGAAAGAACTCGACGAACTTGCGGCGGCGGGCATCGATGCCGAGGCAAGGCTAAAGATATCCGAAGCATGTCCGTTGATCCTGTCCTACCATCAGGCGATGGACGTGGCCCGCGAAGTCGCGCGCGGCAGCAACAAGATCGGCACCACCGGGCGTGGCATCGGTCCCGCCTACGAGGACAAGGTGGCGCGTCGTGGCCTGCGTCTGCAGGACTTGACCAAGCCCAAGCGTTTTGCCGAGCGGCTGGGAGAGATTCTCGAGTACCACAACTTCGTGCTGAAGAATTACCACGGCGCACAGACCGTGGATTTCCAGCAGGTCTACGACGGCGCCATGGCCATCGCGCCGCGCCTGACCCGAATGATCGCCGATGTGCCACGGGCACTCTATGACGCACACAAGGGCGGCGCCAATCTGTTGTTCGAGGGGGCTCAAGGCACCTTGCTCGACATTGATCACGGCACCTATCCCTTTGTCACCTCGTCGAACTGCGTCGCCGGTGCGGCAGCAGCAGGCGCGGGGGTCGGGCCGGGCATGCTGCACTACATCCTTGGCATCACCAAGGCCTACACCACGCGGGTGGGCGGCGGCCCCTTCCCGACCGAGTTGTACGACGCACTGGACAAGCAGGACCCGGTAGGCAAGCACAT
>JBIJDI010000314.1:0-3672 GCA_044344235.1 Sulfuritalea sp.
TTTTCAGTGGTGGCGGCAGCTGCGGCACGAAGCCGATCGCCCCCAGCACGGCCGTGCGCTCCTTGCGCGGATCGCGCCCCTCAATGGTGACCTGGCCGTCGAAGGTGTATTCGCCCAGCAGGCAGCGGATCAGCGTGGTCTTGCCGGCACCGTTGGAGCCGATCAATGCGACGCGTTCGGAGAGCCCGATCTCGAGGCTGATGTCGTCGAGTACGCGGGTCTTGCGAAAGCTCTTTGTTACGTTTGAAAAGCGGATCATGATGTTCAGTGTGATTGGGTCAAAGCAGCTTGGAGAGGCCTTTGACGTCGAAGGTAAGCGAACCCGTCGGGCAGGTGTCGACACACAATCCGCAACGCGTGCAGTCGGGTCCGATCGGGATTTCGACGTCCACCGCGCGGCCTTTGATCACGGTGTCGAGCACATGCGGCACCAGGCAGACCTTGCGGCAGTCGCCCTCATGGAAGCAGCCGTCGAGCTTGTACTTGATGCGGAGCGGCGAGAAGATGCCGACCACGCCATAGGTAAGGCCGATCGGGCAGGCATAGCGACACCAGGCGCGGCGCGAAAAGAACACCTCGAATACGAGCAGCGCCAGCACCCAAAGCAAGGCCAGACCCGGGCCGTAGATCAGCGCCCGCGAAATGATGCCGGTGGGGGAAATCGACTCGAACACCGTGTAGCCCGTTGCGAACGCGAGTACGGCAAAGACGAGCCAGGAACCGGTGCGCAGCCGGCGGTCGATGAGTTGGTCGGTGACCAGTTTCTTCTTGACCAGCCAGAGGTGGATATTTTCGGCCCACTCCGCCAGCAGATGGTAGGGACAGACCCAGGAACAGAAGGTGCGCCCGCCCAGCAGCAGCCAGAGCACGAGTACCGTGCCGGTACCGATCACCAGGTTCACGATAATGTGCTTGTGCGCCAGCATCACCTGCAGCGCCGAGTTGAGGTCGATCAGGTGAAAACCGATGAAGCGCGAGGCGGTCAGCGCGCCTTCGAGGATCTGGATGTCGAACCAGAACGAAAAGGTGAACAACAGGTTCGAGGCGATCAATACCGCCCAGCGCCGGTTGCGCCACTTGTTGGTATGCACGGCGTGGGCGCGTGCATGCAGTTTCTCGGCAATCAGGTCGCGGTTGCCGCGCTTGTACAAATGGATCTTCTGCGCCTCAGGAGCAATTGCCTCCGGCTTTTTTGCCTCGCGGCCGAACATCACCGCAATCTGGTCGAAGAAACGACGTTTGAGGATCGAGCTCATGTGTTCCACACCTCGCGCGCGTCGACGACGATGCACGTCGGCTCGACCGGGCAGATCATCTCGCAGACGCCGCAGCCAACGCAGGGCTCATGCACCACCGGCGACTTGCGCTTCGAGCCATTGGGTGCGAACACAGTCTCAATTGAAATCGCACCCTTGACCGGACATTCGCGCACGCAAAGGTCGCATTCGGCAAGGTCATAGGGATGTTCGCTGACGGGGATCGGCTTCCATCGATTGACCTCCATGTAGCGCAAGCGTCCCTTGAACGATGCGCCTCGAACCTGTCCCTTGAAACCCTTGCCTTGGATCGCCAGGCAGGCTTCAGGTCGCGTCAGGCGCGCGACACCGATGCGCTCGCTCATGTTGAGGGTCGGCTCGGCGTCTTTTTCCTTGGCCTTGAGGATGGGGGCGGCAGCAAGCTTCGCACCCCTGCGCACGCCGAGGAAAGCCGGCTTCTTGTACACCAGCGATCCGGTCGGGCAGGCCAGAATGCACTGCACGGCGTCACAGGAGAAATCGCAGGCCTGCTCGCGCGCATCGATGTACGGCGCGCCGACACCGACGCCGTCGACCAGATCGGCCAGCTTGATCGCCTGCACCGGGCAGACCTGTACGCACTGGCCGCACTTGATGCAGGACGACAGAAAATCCTTTTCGTCCAGCGCCCCCGGCGGCCGCAGACGCTTCGTCCGGGCGTAAACCAGCGGCAGGAAGCCGGAAAGCGCGGCCCCCGTCACCCCACCGGTGAGCAATATGGTACGCAGCCACTTGCGCCGCGCCTGCTGAATGCGTTCGCGTGAAGCAGGCGGTTTCGCCGCGGCGGGTGGTTTCGACTCGCTCATCCTGTCACCTTGCCCTTGACCAGTTCCGGCTTGACGAAGCGCGGCTTCTCGTCCTTCAAGGTCATTTCGGGCGACGAGAAGGGCGCCAGCCGTTCAAGAAAATCCAGCAATTCCATTACCGGCGCTGTCTTGAAGAACTTAGCGGGAGGCAGTTCGATCCATATCTGATCTGCATACGCATACAGTTCGTAGGGCGTGTCGCCGACGCCGTCGTGATTGCGATCGAAGCCCTGATAGTCATCCCAGTAATTTCCCCGCCATTCGTTGAGGCCGGATGTGCCGCGGCCGGCCTGCACCACGTTGGTCAGGTTACCCTCAAAAACGTTGTCGGTGACGACGTTGCCACCCAGTTCACTGGTCAACTTTACCGCGATACCGTTGAAGGCGAAGCGATTGCTGCGTATCCATATCTTGCTGTCGGGTTGGAACGGCGACAGATCGGAACCGATGCCGACAGCGCAGTAGATGATCTCGTTTCCTTCGATCACCGCATTGCTGGCTTCCTTGAAGCCGATCGCCATACCGGCGGCGCCGTTGGCGTGGGAAATCAGGTTGTTGCGCATCACGCCGCCCTCGGTGTACATGAAGTACACGCCCACCGCGTTATCGTAGAAGCTGTTGTCTTCGACGATGTTGTTGTTGGCGAACATGAAGTGGATCGAGTAGCGGCTGCGCATGCCGACATTTTTTCGAAAGATGTTGTCGTGGGAATACCAGGCCACCATGTCGCGCGAATCGGCCACTTCGTTGCCTTCGACCAGGTTGCGATCGCTGTACCACAGGCGCAGGCCGTCGCCACGCACGCCCAGTTCACGCGGCTTGGAACGGATCTTGTTATTGCGCAGGATGCTGTCGCTCGACTGCTTGAGGTCGATGCCGAACAGGCAGTTGTCGATCACCAGGTTCTCGATCACGTTGCGGTGACCGCGCACATCCAGACAGGAGTCGTCCGTATCGTGCGAATCGCCGGACCCGGTCAGATGCAGGCCACGCAGCACCGCGCCATCGGTTTGGAGCGAAAAGACAGTGCCCCGGTCACCGGCATCGATCGTCACCAGTCCGCCACCTTCGATAACCAGGGGTTTGGTCATCACCACCGGGCCGGAATAACTGCCGGGCGGCGGACGCAGGGTGGAACCGGCCGGCGCCGCGTCCACCAGATTCTGGAACGGCTTCAAGCCATGCACGCGCTTGTCGCGTTCATGGAGCATGTAGGTCGGCTTGGGCCGATCGACACCGACCCGCGGCGCGGTGGACAAATCCGCCGTGGCTCCCAAGCTGGGCGGCTTGTCCTCGTCCCGATCGGCCGGGCGCGCTACCAGCAGCGATGAAACACCGAGCAGCAAGGCCGGCAGTAGAGCCAGCCAGCGTTTGCGGTTCATGACGACATCAGTTCGTTGATGTCTCGCGCATCTGCCTGCGGCGCAGCAATACCGCCATCATCAGGCAACCGGAAGCGACCAGCAGCAGCGCATAACCCCAGTAGGGATAGGAGAAAGTCGAGAACTGCGCCACCTTGCCCTCGCCGAATACCGTTGGCATGAATGGCTTGACGGTAAACGCGCCCCAAG
>JBIJDI010000036.1:0-12690 GCA_044344235.1 Sulfuritalea sp.
GGAAGCCTTGCGCGGCATCAAACGCGCGGTGGTGGTCGAGCAGTCGCACAGCGGCCAGTTCTACCGCATGTTGCGCGCCTTCTACGACCTGCCGGCGCAGACGGTGTCGCTGCACCAGGGTGGCCCGCTGTCCTTCGGCCCGCAGCAGATTCTCGATCAACTGAACCAACTCACCGCCGGGAGCGCCTGATGGAAAGCTGTGCGCAAAAGAAGGCCTACAAAGCCAAGGACTACAAGTCCGACCTGAAGCCGATCTGGTGTCCCGGTTGCGGCGATTACACTGTACTGAATTCGATCACCCGCGCCCTGGCGGAACTCGCCCTTCCGCCGGAAGAAGTCGCGGTCGTCTCCGGTATCGGCTGTTCCTCGCGGATTCCCGCCTACACCAGCGTCTATGGTTTCCACGGCGTGCATGGCCGCGCCCTGCCGGTCGCCACCGGCCTGAAGCTCGCGCGTCCCGACCTCACGGTGCTGGTCACCGGCGGCGACGGCGACGGCTTCTCGATCGGCGGCAACCATTTCCTGCATGCCTGCCGGCGCAACGTCGACCTGACCTACATCGTGATGGACAACCAGGTCTATGGCATGACCAAGGGCCAGGCCTCGCCGACCACCGCGCCCGACTGGGAAGGCAGCAAGCTGACCCCGGAAGGCACCGGCATCAACCCTTTCCAGCCGCTGGTGGTGGGGCTCGCCTCCGGCGCCAACTTTATCGCCCGGGTCTCTTCCAGCGACCCGATCAACATGGCGCAGATCATCGTCGAGGCGATCCGCCATCCCGGATTTTCGCTGGTGCAGGTGCTGAGTCCCTGCGTCACATTCCGCCCGGAACAGGCCGAATGGCGCGACATCGTGCGCACCGCGGTGGTCGATTACACCGACGATGCGGCCCGCGCCGCGCGTCGGCTGATGACCGACGACGGCTTCAATGTCGGCAAGGTGCTGTTCAAGGGCAACCGGCCGCCCTTCCGGCCGGAGTTCGAACACACCGACGGCTCGATCGCCGAACTCGAAGCGAGGTTCGCGCTATGAGCGACAGCCACGCGCAGGACACCGCGATCGACAGCCTGCCGGAACTGCTGGCACATGCGTTGGCCATGGAAACCGAGGCCGCCGAACGCTACGAGGAACTCGCCGACCAGATGGAGACCCACCGCAAGGCCGCCGTGGCAAAGATCTTTCGCCGCCTGGAAAAGGAAGAAAAAGCGCATCTGGTCGAGCTCACCGAAATGTGCAGCCGATACGAACTACCGCAGTACGCGCCCTGGGATTACAAATGGACCACGGGCGAGAGTCCCGAGGCCATCGACATCGGTATGGTCAGCTACAAGCTTTCGGTGCGCGGCGCCGTGGAGCTGGCGCTGGTGCACGAGCGGCGCGCCTGCGACTTCTACGCCGGCATCGCACAGCGTGCCAACGACGACGAGGTGCGCATCCTCGCCAGCCAGTTCGCCGCCGAAGAGCGCGAGCACATTGGCTGGCTGGAGTCCTGCCTCGCCGATTGCGGCCCGGACGACGCGGCGATCGACGACCCCGATCCGCCGCTGAGCCAGGAATAGCACAACCAAACCCCACACGCGAAAGGAACCCGGCATGGCCCTCATCATCAACGAACTGTGCATCGCCTGCGACGTCTGCAAGGCGCCCTGTCCGAACAAGGCGATCTCCGTCGATGACGACGATGTGTACACCATTGACCCGGACAAATGCACCGAGTGCGTCGGCCATTTCACGATCAGCCAGTGCGTCAAGGTCTGTCCGGTGCGCGCCATCATCCCCGACCCGGCGCACAAGGAAAGCAAGGACGAACTGCAGGCCAAATACGAACGCCTGAAGGCACAGAAAGCGGCCTGAGCCGAAACAGAAGCCGACCAGGCGGACAAGGCAGGACACGACAGGACAAGGAGGAGGAAGCATGAAGCGAATACTGGGTCTCTGGATCAACGGGCGCTGGCGCGAGGAAGCCGTCGCCGAAAATACTCTGCTGCTCGACTACCTGCGCGACGGCTTGGGCCTTACCGGCACCAAGCAGGGCTGCGACGGCGGCGAGTGCGGCGCCTGCACCGTACTGGTCGACAACGAGCCGCGCCTGGCCTGCAGCACGCTGGCGCACAGCGTCGTCGGACGCCGCGTCGAAACCGTCGAGGGCCTCGCCACCGAGGGCAACATCTCGCGCCTGCAGCGCGCCTTCCACGAAAAGCTCGGCACCCAGTGCGGCTTCTGCACGCCGGGTATGCTGATGGCCGCCGAAGGCCTGCTGCGCAAGAACCCGCACCCCGAGCGCGAGGAGATTCGCTCCGCGCTGGCCGGCAACCTGTGCCGCTGCACCGGCTATGTCAAGATCATCGAATCGGTCGAAGCCGCCGCCGGAGCCTCCGCATGAACGCGCCGGAACCCCAGGTCAAGGAAATCGCCAACGCCTCCAAACCGCACGGCGTCGGTGCCCGGAGGCCTCTGGTCGATGGTGTCGAGAAGGTCACAGGCACGGCGCGCTACACCGCCGACCTGCCGGCCGACAACGCCCTGGTTGGCCTGATGTTGCGCAGCCCCTACGCCCACGCCGAACTGCTCGAAGTCGATATTTCCGAAGCGCTGGCGCTGCCCGGCGTGCGCGCCGTGATCACCGGCGACGAGTGCGACATGCCCTATGGCGTGATCCCCATCGCGCAGAACGAATTTCCGCTGGCGCGCGAAAAGGTGCGCTACATCGGCGACCCGATCGCCGCCGTGGCCGCCGTCGACGAAGCCACGGCACGCCTGGCGATCTCCCGCATCCGCCTGCGCGTGCGCGAACTGCCGGCCTACTTCAAGGCGGCCGATGCACGCCAGGCCGACGCCGTGCTGCTGCACGAAAAGAAGCAGGGCAACATCGAGCGCGAGGTGCATAACGAGTTCGGCGACGTCGCCGCCGGCTTCGCCACCGCCAACCTGGTGCGCGAAGAAACCTACGAATGCGCCGAAGTCCATCACGCCATGATGGAACCCAACGCGGCGCTCGCCGCCTGGGATACCGAGCGCGGCCACCTGACGCTGTGGTCGGTCACCCAGGTGCCCTACTACGTGCATCTGACGCTGGCGCGCTGCATGAAGATGGAAGCCGCGCACATCCGGGTCATCAAGCCCTTCAGTGGCGGCGGCTTCGGCCACCGCACCGAGTGCCTGAATTTCGAGGTCATCTGCGGCATGCTGGCGCGTGCCGCGCGCGGCACGGTGCGCCTGCTGCAGACGCGCGAGGAAACCTTCCTCGCCCATCGCGGCCGCCCCGAAAGCCAGATCCGTATCAAGCTCGGCCTCAAGCGCGACGGCAGCATCACCGCCTGCCAGGCCGAGGTCGTGCAGCGTGGCGGCGCCTACGGCGGCTACGGCCTGGTCACCATCCTCTATGCCGGCGCGCTGATCAACGGCCTTTACGACATCCCGGCGGTCAAGTACGACGGCTACCGCGTCTATACCAACACGCCAGCCTGCGGCGCGATGCGCGGCCACGGCACGGTCAACATCCGCTTTGCCTTCGAATCCCTGCTCGACTCGATGGCCACAGAACTCGGCCTCGACCAGATCGCCGCGCGCCGCCGCAACCTGCTGGTGGCACCCGCCGAAACCATTAACGGCCTGCGCGTCACCTCCTACGGCCTCGGCGAATGCATCGACTGGGTCGAGGATGTCAGCGGCTGGGCCGCGCGCAAGGGCAAACTGGGCCGCACCGGCAACATCAGTAAGGGACTGGGCATGGCCTGCTCGCATTTCGTCAGCGGCTCGGCCAAGCCGGTGCACTGGTCGGGCGAACCCCATGCGGTTATCGTGCTCAAGCTCGACTTCGACGCCTCGGTAAGCATACTTACCGGCGCCTCGGACATCGGCCAGGGCTCGTCGACCGTCGTCACCCAGATCGTCGCCGAAGTGCTCGGCATCGACTACCACCGCATTCGCGTCATCGCCAACGATTCCGCCGTGACGCCCAAGGACAACGGTTCCTACTCCTCGCGCGTCACCTACATGGTCGGCAATGCCGCCCTCGACGCCGCCGAAAACCTCAAGCGCCTGCTGATCACCGCCGCGGCGCGGCGACTCAAGGTCGAGGAAGCGGAAGTAGTCTGGTATGGCGAAGCGGCTGCCGTCGCCAGCGATCCCGACCGGCACATCCCCTTCGCCGACATCGCCGAAGAAGCGCTGGTTGGTACCGGCACACTGAACGTCAAGGGCACTTTCACTTGCCCGCCCGACTTCCAGGGCGGCAAGCAGCGCGGTGGCGCCGTCGGCTCCTCGATGGGCTTCTCCTACGTCGCGCAGGCGGCCGAGGTCAGCGTGGACATGGACCTTGGCATCGTCACCGTGGACAAGATCTGGGCGGCCATCGATTGCGGCCGCGCGATCAACCCGATGTCGGTCGAAGGCCAGGTGCAGGGCGCCGTCTGGATGGGCCTGGGCCAGACCCTGTGCGAGGAAACGATCTACGAAAACGGGCGCCACATGGTGCCCAACATGCTCGATTACCGCGTGCCGACCATCGTCGAATCGCCCGACATCGAGGTGCATATCGTCGAAAGCATGGACCCCAACGGCCCCTTCGGCGCCAAGGAGGCCAGCGAAGGCCCACTTTCGGGAATCATGTCGGCGGTCGCCGCCGCAGTCGAGGATGCCACCGGCCTGCGCGTGAGAGCGCTGCCGATATCGCCGCCGCGGGTATTCGCCGCCATGCAGGAGGCGCGCAACGAGGCAGCCGCCGCCGCAGCCGTCAACCACGAGGAGCAAGCCTGATGAGCGCCCTGCCCAATTTCCAGTTGCTGCGGCCGACCACCGCCGCCAATGCCGTCGCTATGCGCGCGGCCAATGCCGCCAGCCGCTACATCGCCGGCGGCACCGACCTGCTGCCCAACATCCGCCGCGGCCTGGCGGAACCCGCCGTCGTCATCGATCTCGGCGGCATTGCTGAGCTGACGCACATCGGCTTCGCCAGCGATGCGCTGCGCATCGGCGCCGGCACCACGCTGGCGGCCATTGCCGGCGATGCGACGATCCGCGCCCGCTTCACCGCGCTGGCCGAAGCGGCCGAGGCCGTGGCCGGACCGACGCACCGTGCGGCGGCGACGCTGGGCGGCAACCTCTGTCTCGACACGCGCTGCGTCTATTACAACCAGAGCGAATTCTGGCGCGAAGGCAACAAGTACTGCATGAAGCTCAAGGGCGAGGGCTGCCGCGTCGCCAAGAAATCCAAGCGCTGCTATGCCGCCTTCAGCGGCGACGTCGCGCCGGCGCTGATCGCGCTCGATGCCGAGATCGAAATCCTCGGGCCGAACGGCAGCCGCCGTGTCGCCAGCGCCGACTTCTATCGCGACGACGGCATGGCCTGGCTGACCCTGGCGCCTGACGAGTTGCTGGTCGGAGTACACGTTCCGCTACGCGACGACTGGACCACGGCCTACGAGAAAGTGCGCGTGCGCGGCGCCATCGATTTCCCGCTGGCCGGCGTCGCCGTGGCCCTGAAGCGCAAGGGAAACGCGCTCGAAGAACTGCGCATCGCCTGCACCGGCGTGGCCTCGCGGCCGCTGGCGGTCGAAGGCCTCGACGAACTCCGCGGCAAGCCGCTCGATGCCGCCGCGCTCGCCCTCATCACGGCCCAGACCGAGATCGCCGCCGGCGCCATGCGCACCACGGTGGTGGACATGCTCTATCGCCGCGGCGTGGCACCGGTGCTGGCCCGGCGTATCGCCGAACGACTATGGAATGGCGCTGCCTGACGGCCCGACAAACGCTTGCTCCCGAATGCCTAAACCGAACACGGTGACACTCACATGACATTTTTTGACGAAGCGACCGAAACCCTGCCGCGCGAGCAACTGGCAGCGCTGCAACTGGGCAAACTGCAGGCGATGATGACCGAACTGTGGGGCCGCAACGGCTTCTATACCGCCAAATGGAAAGCGGCCGGCGTGTCGCCCGCGGACATCCGCAGCATGGACGACCTGACGAAGCTGCCCTTCACCAAAAAGGGCGAGCTGATGGACGACCAGGAGGCGAACGGTCCCTTCGGCAGCAACCTGACCTATCCGGTCGAGGCTTACGTGCGCATGCACCAGACCTCGGGTACCACTGGCGTGCCGCTCAAGGTGATGGATACCCACGAGTCCTGGGACTGGTGGGGACGCTGCTGGGGTCACGTGCTGGCCGGCGCCGGCGTCACATCCTCCGACCGCCTGTTCATGGCCTTCGCCTTCGGCCCCTTCATCGGCTTCTGGGCCGCCGTCGAGGGCGCGCGCAAGATCGGCGCAACGATGATTCCGGGCGGCGGGCGCGACTCGCAGCAACGCCTCGAACTGATGCGCGAAACCGGCACCACGGTGCTCTGCTGCACACCGACCTATGCCCTGCGCCTGGCCGAAGTCGCCCACGAAATCGGCTTCGACATCAGTACGATCCCGATGAAGGCCACGGTGCATGCCGGCGAACCCGGCGCCAACATACCGGCGACCAAGCAGCGCATCCAGACGGCCTGGAGCGCCAAGTGCTTCGACCACGCCGGCGCCTCGGAAGTCGGCGCCCATTCCTTCGAATGCCACGTCCAGCCCGGCGGCACCCACCTGATCGAAAGTGAATACATCGCCGAAGTGATCAATCCACAGACCGGCGAAGCCGTGGCGCCGGGCGAACGTGGCGAACTGGTGATCACCAACCTCGGGCGCTGGGGCTTCCCGGTGATCCGCTACCGCACCGGCGACCTGGTGCGGGTGACTACCGATCGCTGTGAATGCGGCCGCACCTCGCTGCGCTTCGAGGGCGGCATCCTCGGCCGCGCCGACGACATGGTCACGGTGCGCGGCGTCAATGTCTTCCCCGCCGGCGTGGAGAACATCATCCGCAAGTTTGCCGAGGTGGACGAATTCCGCATCACGGTGAACAAGGTCAAGCAGATGGACGAAATGGACATCGAGGTCGAACTCTGCGAAGGCGCCGATCCCGAAGTGGTGCACGAGATCGCCATCAAGCTGGATTCCATGCTGGCCTTCCGCCCGCGCGTGCACCACGTGGCGCGCAACATGCTGCCGCGCTTCGAAATGAAGGCCAAGCGCTTTCACGTCAAGCTCGATTAGCTAGTCACCGCCGGCTGCGGGGCGGACTTCGGTCCGCCCGCCGGCTGCTTTGGCCGCACAGGAATTCAAGCTTTGGCTGTCCGGAATCCGTGATTGATATTCAAGCCGCATGCTGCGGCGCATTTCGGCATTGCCCAGTAGATTGTCGATCACGAAATCCGGGTAGTCCAAACTTTGCGGAATAGATCAAAGGCTAAAAGTCGGCGCTGGCGATACGGCGATCAGAGCCCGTCTTTAGGCTTGGCCATCCCCTGAAAACCCACCGGCATGGTTTTGCTGGAAATCCCATTATTTGACTCGGGGTATTTGGCGCGGCCATAATCCGGCTGCGAATTCAGTTCGTTCGCATACCTCCCCGAACCGACCAGGCCACGCCATGCCCGCCACCTCCGCTTCCAGAAAAAAATCCGCCACCAATTACGGAATGCTGCCCGAGCTTGTCGGCTACCAGTTGCGCATGGCCCAGATTGCCCTGTTTCGGGACTTTGCCCAAGGTCCGGGAGGCGAAGACATGACGCCCGGCCTGTTCGGCGTTCTGGTCATCATCGAGGCCAACCCCGATCTCAAGCAAAGCGAACTGGCCCGCGCCACGCATCTGGATCGCTCGACGGTGGTCACCGTGATCGACAATCTGGAACGACGCGGCCTGGTCGAACGCCGCGTCGCCCTGCATGACCGCCGTTCCAACGCGATCCGCCTGACAGCCGCCGGCACCACGCTGCTGCGCAAGCTGAAGCGCCAGGTCAGCCAGCACGAAAAGCGCCTGCTGGAAAACTTCAGCGAGGCCGAGCGCGCGAGCTTCACCGCGCTGCTGCAGAAAGTCTTTCCCCAGCATCGCTGAAGCCGGGCCACGGCCTCATGGCCATGGCTCAGTCGCGCCCGATATTGATGGACTTCCAATCATTTATATTGTAGACTAATTGCCATTGCCGGACTGCGGCCATGGAGAGCGGACGATGAGCGTCAGGACCAAAATCGATCAGTTGTGCGCGCGCATGCACGATGCGCCGCAGTACCCGACCCAGGGCGCGGTGCTGTTCGTCGACCTCGAACGCCGCGAAACGCGCAGCAAGTACCTCCCCGCCGAAATCATGCGCACCTTCCTCGGCGGCCGCGGCGCCAACATGGTGTTGCTCTACAACCTGCTGGATGAGGACAAGGACGCGCTCGATCCCGACGTGCCGCTGATCTTTGGCGCCGGCACGCTGACCGGCAGCATGCCCTCGGCCACGCGCGGCAATTTCACCAGCCGTTCGCCCGACAGCTACGCCTTCCTCGATGCCAGTGCGGGCGACTATTTCCCTGCTTTCACCAAGCGCCTCGGCTACGACCATATCGTGCTCCATGGCCTGGCCGCGCAATGGACGTTACTGAAAATCTCCCACGAATCGATCGAATTTCTCGACGCGACGCCCTATGTCGGGCTCGACAATCTGGATACCGCGGCAGCCGTCGAGCGCGATTTCCACTGCACCGAACGCAAGGACATGGCGCTGGCCCGCATCACCACGGCCGGCGAGAACCTGGTCCTGTGCAGCGGCATCATGGGCGGCATCAAATCGATCTGGGCGCGCGGCGGCGCCGGCGCCAAGATGGGCGCGCTGCGTCTCAAGGCCATCATGATCCAGGGCAAGCCCGCCGAGGCGCCGATGGCGAAGGAACTCAAGGCGCACAACAAGATCATCGGCCGCAAAATCACCTCGACCTCGGTAATCAAGAACGCCTTGAAGCAGGTGGGCACGCCCTTCCTCTACAAGCCTTCACGGGTCCTCGGCGCGCTGGGCACGCTCAACAACCAGACCACCGCCTGGCATGAATCGCTCGACGCCGACAATTTCGATCCTTACCGGCCTGGTATGGATGGCTGTTTCAAGTGCCCGGTGCAATGCCGCAACCAGAACGACATGACGCCGGAAGGCAAAGGTGGCTGGGGCTCGGCCGCGCTGATGGGACTCAAGGGCAACGCCAGCTACGACAAGGCCCAGGCCGACATCGACCACCACAAGCTGCGCACCTACAACGGCATCAAGGGCGACGGGCATTTCGACAAGTACGACAAGGGCGACGGCCCCGAGTATGTGACCCTCGGCAAGTTCGGCCCGATGATCGGCCTGCGCGAGCCCGAGCAGGTGCTGCGCCTCAACAACATCCTCAACGACCTCGGCCTCGACTCGGCGTCGACCGGCAGCGCGATTTCCTGGGCCATGGAGCTGTGGCAGCGCGGCATCATCGACGCCGGCCACACCGGCGGCCTCGATCTTTCGTGGGGCAATTACGAGACGATCGAAAAGCTGCTGTTCATGACCGCGAAACGCGAAGGCTTCGGCGACACCATTGCCGACTCGGCGCGCGCGGTCGACAAGGGAAAGTATCCGGCGGCGGCGCTCGACTACCGCATGGCGGTGAAAGGCCTGTTCCAGTCCGACCCCCACGATTCGCGCATCCTCAAGGCGTTTGCGCTGGGCCTCTCGGTCGCCACGCGCGGCATGGATCATCTGCGCAACCGCGTCACGCTGGAAATCAACGCCCGCATCAATGACGATGCGGCGTTCAAGGCCCAGCTTTATGGCGGCACCGTGGCGCCGCAGCCGAACAGCTACGAGGGCAAGGAAGTGGCGGTGCGCCGCTGTGAGAACACCTTTGCCGTCGGCGACTCGGTCGGCATGTGCCGCTTCAACACCAAGCTGTTCAACTCGCCCACCCTGCCCGACTGCGGCGATTTTGCGATTCAGTTGAGCACGATGACGGGACAGCCGGTGACCGCCGAGCAACTGGACGAGATCGGTCGCAACATTACCGGCCTCGAACACCTGCTGAACTTCCGCCTCGGCCTGCGCGCCAGAGACGACACCCTGCCCCGCCGCTGGTTCGAGGAATCGATCGACACCGGCCCGTTCAAGGGCGAAAAGATCGACCGCACGCAGTTCGACGCCATGAAGGCCCGCTTCTACGAACTGACCGGCTTCAACAGCGAAGGCGTGCCGCGTGCCGACTGGCACCAGCAGCTGGCGCTGGTCGCCACGGGGTTTGCGCTACGCGTCGAATTGCCGAAGCCGCTGCCCGGCGCGCCTGAGAAATCCATCGTCATCGACACGCCGGTGGCCAACGTCACCGAGTTTCGCAGTGCGCTGCGCCGACACCTGCCTGAAGCCGCTTCGGCGCTGGATGATCCGTCCTGGAACATCACGGTCAATGGCGAGATGCTGCTGTCAGGAGAGCTGGCCAAGGCGCTCCACAGCGGGGACCGTGTACAGCTGGTGCCCATCATCGCCGGGGGATGACCGCCGGAAGACCGAGGCGACGAGGAACCGTCTACCGCGATTGCGGCCGATTGGACTATGATGAATTTGCTGATTTCAGGAATCGGCTCAACCACTAGTTCATCGGAGGCAACCATGGCAAAAAAATCAAAGAACGAAAATCCCGTCTACAAGATCGTCGAAGTCGTAGGTTCCAGTTCTGTTTCCTGGGAAGATGCCGCGAGTTCGGCCGTTGCATCGGCCGCCAAAACCTTGCGCGACCTGCGTGTCGCGGAAGTCACCAAACTGGACATGAAGATCGAGAACGGCAAGGTAGTGGCCTATCGGGCCCGCGTTTCGATGTCGTTCAAGTACGAAGACTGAAGCAACCACGATCGAATCATGCAAACGGGGACCACGGTCCCCGTTTTTGTCGCCGTCCCGCAGGGCGGAGACGGTATCTCCCGAGGGGATATTTCCTCGCTTTGCCGCCGCCATGAGAATTGGCTAGCCACAAGCCCATGTTCTATACTATGGGCCTCAAACTACGGCGGAATTCCTCGGCTCATCGCAGGACACGACCGCTCAACTGGTTCGATGCAGCCTGGTGTTGTACCGCGCCATGTAGTTTTATCCCGTTGTTCTTTTAAATAGTGGCCAGATTTTTCTGGCCGTGTATGTTTGGGGTGTTGAATGATCAGGATTAACGAGAATTACCAGAGCCTGCAGGCCTCCTACCTGTTTTCCGATATTGCCAAACGGGTCGCTGCCTTTCAGAAGGCCAATCCCGGCAAGAAAGTGATCAAACTGGGTATTGGGGATGTGACCCGGGCCTTGCCCGATGCCTGTATCAAGGCTTTGCACGCCGCCACCGACGAGATGGCCAGTGATGGCACTTTCCGTGGCTATGGGCCGGAGCAAGGCTATGACTTTTTGCGCGAAGCGATCGCCAAGTGTGATTTTCAGGCGCGGGGCGCCAATGTTCAGCCGGACGAGGTTTTTGTCAGCGATGGCGCCAAGTGCGACACCGGAAATTTTCAAGAGATATTTTCGCTTGACTGCAAGGTGGCGGTGACGGATCCCGTCTATCCCGTGTATGTCGACACCAATGTGATGGCCGGTCGTGCCGGCAAGTGGAACAAGGAAACCGGGCGCTATGATGGCTTGGTCTACCTGGATGGAAACAGCAAGAACGGTTTTATTCCGGCGTTGCCAACGCAGCCGGTTGATTTGATCTATCTCTGTTTCCCCAACAATCCTACCGGCGTAACCGCTACCAAGGCGCAGTTGAAACAGTGGGTGGATTATGCCAAGGCCAACAAGGCGCTGATTCTGTTCGATGCGGCCTATGAAGCCTTTATCACCGATGACGCGCTTCCGCATTCGATCTACGAGATAGAAGGCGCGCGTGAAGTGGCTGTCGAATTTCGCAGTTACTCCAAGACGGCAGGCTTCACCGGTACCCGCTGTGCCTATACCGTCGTCCCGAAAGAGTGCATGGCCTATACCGAATCAGGCGAGGCCGTTGCTTTGCATGCGCTGTGGAATCGTCGGCATACCACCAAGTTCAACGGTGTCTCCTACCCGGTTCAGCGCGCGGCCGAAGCCATCTACAGTCCGGAGGGACAGGCGCAGATCAAACAGTTGGTTGCCTACTATCTGAACAACGCCAGATATATCCGTGAAAAGATGACTGCGCTGGGTTATGCCTGTATCGGTGGCGATAATTCACCTTACATCTGGATCGATGGCAAAAGCGACTCCTGGGTCTTTTTCGACAAACTCCTCAACGAGGCCGCGGTGGTGTGCACCCCGGGTGCCGGCTTTGGCAAATGCGGCGAAGGCTATATTCGAATCAGCGCCTTCAACAGTTTTGAAAATGTACAAGAGGCGATGGAACGCGTCAGCGCCGTACTTTGATCGGTCCGATGACATTTTCGCCCGAGCGCCTGATCACCATCCATTTCACAAGAGTTTGAAACATCATGCCCATCGCAAAAGACTTTGAACATCGCCTGACACCCGTGCTGGCATCGATTGTCGAACACTACGGCACGCCCTTTCATATCTATGATGAAAAGGGCATTCGCGAAACCGGCGCGGCACTTAACCAGGCCTTTTCCGGTATCGAAGGGTTCCGTGAGTTCTTCGCGGTAAAGGCCCTGCCCAACCCGCGCATCATGCAGATCATGAAGTCATTGGGCTTTGGCTTCGATTGCAGCTCGGTGGCCGAACTGACGCTCAGCCGTCAGGCGGGCGTCACGGGTGAGGGGATCATGTTCACCTCCAACAACACCAGCCAAACCGATTTTCAGGCGGCCGCAGCCGACGCAGGCTGCGTACTCAACCTGGACGACATCTCC
>JBIJDI010000315.1:0-3644 GCA_044344235.1 Sulfuritalea sp.
CTGATTGCGCGTCTCGCGCAAAAGGCGCGGGCCTCGGGCATCCACCTGATCCTCGCCACGCAGCGGCCCAGCGTCGACGTGATCACCGGCCTGATCAAGGCCAACATTCCGACGCGCATCGCCTTCCAGGTATCCAGCAAGATCGATTCGCGCACCATCCTCGACCAGATGGGCGCCGAAGCCCTGCTCGGCCAGGGCGACATGCTCTACCTCGCGCCGGGTACCGGACTGCCGGTGCGCGTGCATGGTGCTTTCGTCGCCGATGAGGAAGTGCACCACGTCGTCGATCACCTGAAAAAGGTCGGGCCGCCCGATTATGTCGACGGCCTGCTCGACGGCCCGGCGAGCGACGACGCGGAACTCGGCGCTGGTGACACGGCGGCAGGCGATGCCGAAAGCGATCCGATGTACGACCAGGCCGTCGAAGTGGTGTTGAAAACGCGGCGGCCCTCGATCTCGCTGGTGCAGCGCAATCTGCGCATCGGGTACAACCGTGCCGCACGGTTGATCGAAGCCATGGAAAAGGCCGGGCTGGTGACGCCCATGAACGGCGCCGGCGGGCGCGAGGTGATTGCGCCAAATCGTCAGGATTGAGCACGGCAGGCGCGGGGCTGCGATAATCCCCGCATGAAGATTTTCCTCCGTGTTCTCTGCGCCCTTTGCGGCGCCGGCTTCCTGGCCCCGGTTCAAGCCACCGGCCTCGACCAGCTCAAGACCTTTCTCGAAACAAATCGCAGCGCGCGCGGCGTGTTTGCGCAAACGGTGATTGCCAAGTCCGGGCGCAAGCCGCAGCAGTCGGCGGGCATTTTTGCCCTGCAGCGTCCCGGCAAGTTCCGCTGGTCCTACGAGAAGCCTTACAAGCAACTGCTGGTCAGCGACGGCAACAAGCTGTGGAGCTACGACCCGGAACTCAACCAGGTGGCCGTGAAGAAACTCGGCTCGGCGTTTGGTTCCAGTCCTGCGGCATTGCTGGCCGGGCAGGATCTGGACAAGCACTTCGAGCTCAAGGAGGGCACCGCAGCCGACGGCCTCGAATTCGTCGAGGCCACGCCGAAGGGCGGCGACGCGAGCTTCGAGCGCATGAAGATCGGCTTCGCTGCCAACCGTCCCGTGAGCATGGAAATCCACGACAGCTTCGGCCAGGTGACGGTGCTGCGCTTCACCCAGTTCGAGGCCAACCCCGTGCTGGGGGCAGGGCTGTTTCGTTTCGTCGCACCCGCCGGGGCCGATGTTGTCGGCGACTGACCTGTTCGCCACGGCGAACCCGCATGCGCCGCTGGCGGAGCAGATGCGGCCGCGCACGCTGGACGAGGTGATCGGCCAGCGTCATCTGCTGGGCGAAGGCAAGCCGCTGCGCCTGGCGTTTTCTTCCGGGATGCCGCATTCGATGATCCTCTGGGGTCCGCCCGGCGTGGGCAAGACCACGCTGGCACGCCTGATGGCGGACAGTTTCGATGCCGAATTCGTCGGGCTGTCGGCGGTGTTTTCCGGCGTCAAGGATATTCGCGAGGCGATGCAGCAAGCCGAGGTCATGGCGCAGCAGGGGCGCCGCACCATCCTGTTCGTCGACGAAGTGCATCGCTTCAACAAGTCGCAGCAGGATGCTTTCCTGCCCTACGTCGAAAAAGGTACGGTGACCTTCATCGGCGCGACCACCGAGAACCCGTCCTTCGAAGTGAATTCGGCGCTGCTGTCGCGGGCGTCGGTGTATGTGCTGAAGAGCCTCGACGAGGCAGAGCTGGGCGAGCTGTTCGACCGCGCCCGGTCAAGGGCGCTGGCCGATCTCGAGTTCGAATCCGAGGCGCGCGATCGCCTGATCGGCTATGCCGATGGCGATGCGCGCCGCCTGCTCAATGTGCTGGAACAAGTGCGCACGGCAGCGGAGACGGCGGGTTTTGCAAATGAGCGCCGTCTCGTCAGCGCCGACTTTCTGGAACAGACGCTGGCTGCCGACCTGCGGCGTTTCGACAAGGGCGGCGATGCTTTCTACGATCAGATCTCGGCGCTGCACAAATCCGTGCGCGGCTCGGACCCCGATGCCGCGCTGTACTGGCTGGTACGCATGCTCGACGGCGGCGCCGATCCGCTCTACATGGGGCGACGCATCGTGCGCATGGCCATCGAGGACGTCGGCCTGGCCGATCCCCGCGCCTGGGACATCGCGCTCAATGCCTGCGCCACCTACGAGCGCCTCGGCAGCCCGGAAGGTGAGTTGGCGCTGGCCAATGCCGTGCTGTACATGGCCGTGGCGCCCAAGTCGAACGCCGCCTACGTCGCCTATAATGCGGCCCGCGCGTTCGTGGCGAAAGACAAGAGCCGCGGCGTGCCCGAACACCTGCGCAACGCGCCGACCAAACTGATGAAGGAACTCGGCTACGGCGCCGATTACCGCTACGCGCACAACGAAGCCGAGGGCTACGCCGCCGGAGAAACCTACCTCCCCGAAGGCATACCCAAGGTGCATTGGTATCAACCCGTGGCGCGCGGACTGGAACAGAAGATCGCCGAAAAACTTGCCCATCTGCGCGAGCTGGATGCTAAAGCCGCAAAGACCCGATAGGAAACACCATGCTGGACATTCAACTTCTCCGCACCAATCTTCCCCTCGTCGCCGAACGCCTGGGCTTGCGCGGCGTGACCCTCGACACCTCTGCCTTTGAGGCGCTCGAAGCCGAGCGCAAGCGCCTTCAGGTGCATACGCAGGACCTGCAGGCCAAGCGCAACACGCTGTCGAAGCAGATCGGCATGCTGAAAGGCAAAGGCGAAGACGCCTCCGCCGTGATGGCTGAAGTGGCCGGCCTGGGCGACGAGCTGAAGGCCGGCGAGACGGCGCTCGCGGAACTGATGCCGCGCTTCGATACCTTCCTCGAACTGATTCCCAACCTGCCGCACGAAAGCGTCCCGGTCGGCAAGGACGAGACCGGCAACGTCGAGGTGCTGCGCTGGGGCACGCCGCGCGCCATCGCCGCGCCGCGCGATCACGTCGACCTCGGCACCGCGCTGGGCGGGCTGGACTTCGAGGCCGGGGTGAAGATTTCCGGCAGCCGCTTCACCGTGATGAAGGGAGCGATCGCACGGCTGCACCGTGCGCTCGCCCAGTTCATGCTCGACCTGCATAGCGGCGAGCACGGCTACACCGAGGTGTACACGCCCTACCTGGTCAATCCCGAAAGCATGTTCGGCACCGGCCAGTTGCCAAAATTCGAGGAAGACCTGTTCATGGTGCCGCGTAGCGACGGCAGCAAGCTCTACCTGATTCCCACGGCGGAAGTGCCGGTGACCAACATGGTGCGCGGCGAGATTCTGGCGGCGGAAACTCTGCCGCTGAAGTTCGTCGCTCACACCCCCTGTTTCCGTTCGGAAGCAGGCAGCTACGGCAAAGACACGCGCGGCATGATCCGCCAGCACCAGTTCGACAAGGTGGAACTGGTGCAGATGGTGCGCCCCGATCAGTCATGGCAAGCGCTGGAAGAACTCACCGGCCATGCCGAGGCCGTGCTGCAGAAGCTCGAACTGCCCTACCGCAAGGTGGCCCTGTGCACCGGCGACATGGGCTTTTCGGCGGCCAAGACCTACGACCTCGAAGTCTGGCTGCCGGCGCAGAATACCTATCGCGAGATTTCGTCCTGCTCCAATTTCGAAGC
>JBIJDI010000316.1:0-3639 GCA_044344235.1 Sulfuritalea sp.
GGTTCGCAACACTTACATCTATCCGCCCGAGCCATCGATGCGCATCATCGCCGACATCATCGGCTACACGGCGCAGAACATGCCGAAGTTCAACTCGATCTCGATCTCCGGCTATCACATGCAGGAAGCCGGGGCGACGCAGGCGCTGGAACTGGCCTTCACGCTGGCCGACGGCCGCGAGTACGTGAAGACCGCGATTGCCAGCGGCATGGACGTCGATGCTTTCGCGGGACGCCTGTCCTTCTTCTGGGCCATCGGCATGAACTTCTATCTGGAGATCGCCAAGATGCGCGCGGCGCGTCTGCTGTGGTGGCGGATCATGGACGAGTTCAAGCCGACCAACCCGAAATCGATGATGCTGCGCACGCACTGCCAGACATCGGGCTGGTCGCTGACCGAGCAGGATCCCTACAACAACGTGGTGCGCACCACCATCGAAGCCATGGCTGCGGTGTTCGGCGGCACGCAAAGCTTGCATACGAACTCGCTCGACGAGGCCATCGCGCTGCCAACGGAGTTCTCGTCACGCATCGCGCGCAACACCCAGCTCATCATCCAGGAAGAAACCCACATCACCAGCGTGATCGATCCCTGGGCCGGAAGCTACATGATGGAAAAGCTGACGCAGGATATTGCCGACGAAGCCTGGCGCATCATCGAGGATGTCGACAAGATGGGCGGCATGACCCAGGCCGTGCAAAGCGGCTGGGCCAAGCTGCAGATCGAAACCTGCGCCGCGCAGAAGCAGGCGCGCATCGATTCCGGCAAGGATGTGATCGTCGGCGTGAACAAGTACAAGCTCAAGGAAGAGGCGGCGATCGATACGCTCGACGTGGACAACCACGCGGTGCGCGATGGCCAGATCGTCCGACTCAAGAAGATTCGCGCCACGCGTGACGGCGCAGCGGTAGCGGCCGCGCTGGCGGCACTCACCGAGGGCGCAAAAAACGGCAGCGGCAACCTGCTCGATCTGGCGATCAAGGCCAGCCGCCTGCGTGCTACAGTCGGTGAAATTTCGGATGCTCTGGAAGCCGTGTATGGGCGCCATCGTGCCACTACCCAAACGGTGTCGGGCGTCTATAGCGCCGCATTCGGCGAGGATGGGACCATGCAGGAAATCCGCAACCTGATCGACAACTTTGCTGCCGCAGAAGGCCGCCGTCCGCGCATCATGATCGCCAAGCTGGGCCAGGACGGCCACGACCGCGGCGCCAAGGTGGTCGCAACCGCCTTCGCCGACCTTGGCTTTGACGTCGACGTCGGTCCGCTGTTCCAGACGCCGGAAGAAGCGGCGCGCCAGGCCATCGAAAACGACGTACATGCAATCGGCGTATCGACGCTGGCGGCGGGCCACAAGACGCTGGTGCCGGCACTGGTCAAGGCGCTGCGCGATCAGGGTGCCAACGACATCGTGATCTTTGTCGGCGGCGTGATTCCGGCGCAGGATTACGAGCAGTTGTACAAGGACGGCGCTGCCGGCATTTTCGGGCCGGGCACGCCGATTCCGCAATGTGCCCATGAAGTGCTGCGCGCGATCCGCGCCGCGCATTTGCCGGCGAGCGCATAAACGCTTCCGTGAAAAATCAGTTTGTCGCCGATATCAACGACCGTTCCACGTACGCGACCCATGCCGAATAGGGAATCGCCGGTTCTGGCTGACTACGTCGACTGGCTGGCCTCGATCAAGGCCAGAGTCCAGGCCGCCCGTACGCGAGCAGTGCTGGCGGTTCACCGCGAACAAATTGCCCTCTATCTCGAGATCGGTATGTCGATTCTCGACAAGCAGCACGCGCAAGGATGGGGCAGCGGCGTGGTCGAGCGGCTGGCCGCCGACTTGCGGCGCGAGTTTCCCGACATGAAAGGCTTTTCGGTCGCCAATCTGCGTCATATGCGCAAGTTCGCCGAGATGTGCCGCGACGATCAAAATCTCTCGCAACTTGTTAGAGATTTGCCGTGGGGTCACAACCTTGTCTTGATGTATCAGGTAAAAGACGGAACAGCCCGCGCCTGGTATGCCAGTGAGGCTCGCGCGCACGGCTGGTCTCGTGCGGTCCTCGGCATCCAGATCGAAACGGGGCTCCATGCACGTCAGGGAAAGGCCACCAGCAACTTCGCCGCCGTCCTGCCAGCGCCGACTTCCGAGTTGGTGCAACAGGCGACCAAAGACCCCTACATTTTCGATTTCCTCGGCGTTGGTCAGGAAGCGCGGGAACGCGATATCGAAAACGCCTTGACCTCCCACATCACCCGCTTTTTGCTTGAGCTCGGCGCCGGTTTTGCCTATGTTGGCCGTCAGGTTCCCGTTCAAGTGGGCGGTGAGGACTTTTTCATCGATTTGCTTTTCTACCACCTGAAATTACGTTGCTATGTGGTTCTCGAATTGAAGGCGAGCAACTTTACCCCCGAGCACGCCGGCAAACTCAACTTCTACCTGTCGGCTGTCGACGCCACCATCAAGCATCCGTCGGATAATCCGACGGTTGGCATGCTGTTGTGCAAAAAGAAAAACAGGATCGTCGCCGAATACGCATTGAAGGACATTGACAAGCCGATAGGTATTGCCGAATACCGTCTCACGGAAGCAATTCCCGAAGACTTGCGCGGCAGTTTGCCGAGCATCGAAGAACTTGAGGCGGCCTTGCGCGACGCAGGGAGCGATGATGATGTCTGAGCGGATCGCCGAACTGGAAGGCGAGTTGGCGTCCGGCGTGCTCGCCGGCGACCGCCGCGCGCTGGCAAAGGCGATTACGCTGGTCGAATCGACACGCCGGGAACATCGGGCGCGGGCACAAAAGCTTCTCGACGCCCTGCTGCCGCATACCGGACGTTCGCTGCGTATCGGCATCTCGGGTGTGCCCGGCGTCGGCAAGTCGACTTTCATCGAAGCGCTGGGCATGTACCTGATCGAAGCCGGCCATCGGATCGCGGTGCTCGCAGTTGATCCCTCCTCAACTGTGCACGGCGGCTCCATTCTGGGCGACAAGACGCGCATGGAATTGCTGTCCCAACGCACCGAAGCCTTCATTCGACCCTCGCCTTCATCCGGCAGCCTCGGCGGTGTCGCTGAGCACACCCGCGAAGCGCTGCTGCTGTGCGAAGCCGCCGGTTACGACGTCATCATTGTCGAGACGGTGGGCGTCGGCCAATCCGAGACCGCGGTAGCGGGAATGACCGATGCCTTTGTGCTGCTGATGCTGCCGAACGCCGGCGACGACCTGCAGGCGATCAAGAAGGGCATCATGGAACTCGCGGATCTGGTGGTGTTCAACAAGGCCGACATCGACGCGACAGCGGCCCAACTGGCCGCGGCGCAGATGCGCTCGGCGCTGTCGATGTTGCATCCTGCGTCCGCCAACTGGCAGCCGCCGGTGCTGACGCTGTCGGCCATCCGGAAAGATGGCCTCGTTGAATTCTGGCAAGTCATTGAAAAACTTCGCGGCACCTTGACCGTCAGTGGCGAGTTCGCAGCAAAGCGCCGCCATCAGGCGCTGGCCTGGATGTGGCAGCAAATCGACGCCGGCCTGCGCGGGCACTTTCGCGAAAATCCGGCCGTCAAGACAGCACTGGCTGAGCTTTCAGTTTCAGTTGAATCCGGCGCGACCACGCCAGCGGCGGCAGCGCAGCGCCTGCTGGCGCTGG
>JBIJDI010000317.1:0-3634 GCA_044344235.1 Sulfuritalea sp.
GTGCAGCAGGCGCGTGACCTGACCACTGCGGCAGGTCTGACGGGCGTCCCCGCGGTGATGGTGCATGGCAGGTATCTCGCGCTGACACCCGGCGACTACGACCAGCTGCTGGCCAACATCGACCAGTTGATCGCGCGCGTCCGCGCCGAAGCCGGCCGCAAGTAATCCCCCAAGCTGTGCGCGTCTTCCTGACCGGCGCATCGAGCGGCATTGGCGAAGCGCTGGCCCGTCATTACGCGGCCTCGGGCGCCACGCTGGGCTTGGCGGCGCGGCGCCAGAACCGACTTTCCGAATTGATTGCCGAACTTCCCGGGGAGCATGCGGCTTACCCGCTGGATGTCGCCGACGCGGCGGCATTGCAGGCCGCCGCCGCGGATTTCATCGCGCGCTACGGCGCTCCGGACATCGTTATCGCCAACGCCGGCATCTCGGTAGGAACGCTGGGCGATGATGCAGCCGACCTCCCGGCTTTCCACCGCGTCTTCCAGACCAACGTAATGGGCATGGTGCAGACTTTTCAACCCTTCATCGCGGCCATGAAGACACGCGGCAGCGGCCGACTGGTGGGCATCGCCTCGGTGGCCGGCATCCGCGGCCTGCCGGGGGCTGGCGCCTACTCGGCGTCGAAGGCCGCCAGCATCACCTATCTGGAATCCCTGCGCGTCGAATTGCGCGGCAGTGGCCTCAAGGTTGTCACCATCGCGCCGGGCTACATCGCGACACCGATGACGGCGGTTAATTCTTATCCGATGCCCTTCATCCTCGCCGCCGACGAAGCGGCCCGGCGCTTTGCCCGCGCCATCGAACGCGGTACCAGCTACACGGTGATTCCCTGGCAGATGGGCGTGGTGGCCAAGCTGATGCGCCTGCTGCCCAACCCCGTGTTCGACGCGATTTTCGCCCGCGGCGGAAGAAAACCACGCGGCCTCGACCTGTAGTGGCGCTGGTCGACGCGCTCGGACGCGAGCATCAGCCGTTCGACGGCGTACCACGCATCGTCAGCCTGGTGCCGAGCCTGACGGAACTCATCTGCGACCTGGGGCTGACCGAGTACTTGGTCGGCCGCACCGGCTTTTGCGTCCATCCGCGCGAACTCCTGCGCCAGGTGCCCAAGGTAGGCGGTACCAAGGACGTCAAGCTCGAGGTGGTTCGCAAGCTGGCGCCGACCCACCTGATCGCCGATATCGACGAAAACCGGCGCGAAGCCGTGGAAGCCATGGCTCGGTTCGTGCCTCACGTGGTGGTCGTGCATCCGCAAACCGTGGATGACAACCTCGCCCTCTACGCACTGCTCGGCGGCATCTTCCGACGCCACGCCGAAGCCGAACGACTTGCCGCGGAGTTCCGCGACGCACGCGACAAACTCGCCGCCGCAACGGCGACCCTGCCCCGCGAGGCCGTGCTCTACCCGATCTGGCGCGCCCCCTGGATGACCGTGGGGCGCGACACCTACATCGCCGCCATGCTCGCTGCCGCCGGCTGGGACACGCTGCCGGCACTAGCGCCGACGCGCTTTCCGGCATTCGAATGGGATGCGCCCTGGCTCGTTGATGTCGAGCGAGTGCTGCTGCCCTCGGAACCCTATGCGTTCACCGATCGCGATCTGAACGAAGTCAGCGCGCTGGCACAAAGGCCGGTGGCCCGCGTCGACGGCGAAATGGTCTCGTGGTACGGCAGTCGCGCGATTGCCGGCTTGCGCTATCTGGCTGACTTGCGACGAGGACTTTGCTGATCTCAGTCGTCGATCGGCGGGATTCTGGCCATCGCGAAACACAGCAGCGAAGCTCCGACCGACAGGACCGCCAGCGTTCCCGCCAGCCGTCTTCCGTGCCACAGGCCATCAAACCATTCGTTGAACTCGATGGCGGTTACCGCCGCCCAGCCACCGGCGCGTTCCACTTCGCGCCGGAGGTTTCTCGAATTGGCCAGCGAGGCCACATGCACCCCCGCAGAAGCGTCCTCGACTTCGGCATGGACTGTCACAAACACGATTGCAGAAGCGGACAAGCCGACGACCAGAATGCCTACGGCCAGCCTTTGCATGAACGTCTGGAAGGCGCTGCTTGCCGGTGCGTTCCTGCGTTCACCGCTCACGTCCTTCTCCTCGTTGCGACCTTCGCTCACTGGCCGGCGGGCTTCTTCAACAGCAGCCAGAGCCCGAACAGGACCATCGGCAGGGACAGCCACTGCCCCATGCTGACGACGTAGGACACGCCGAAGATGCCGTGATCAGGTTCGCGGAAATATTCGGCGGCAAAGCGCAGCGTGCCGTAGCCGATCATGAACATGCCCGACACCGCGCCCACTGCGCGCTGGCGCGCCGAGAACAGCCACAGGATGACGAACAGCAGCAAGCCCTCGCCGGCCGCTTGGTACAACGGCGACGGGTGGCGCGGCAAGCTGTCCACGTGCGGAAAAATCATTGACCAGGGCAAGGCCGGGTCGGCTGCCCGGCCCCACAATTCACCGTTGATGAAATTGCCGATGCGGCCAGCCATGAGGCCCAGCGGCACCAGCGGGGCAATGAAATCGGTGACCTGGAAAAAGGTCTTGCCGGACTTTCGGGCCCACAGCGCCATCGCGACGAACACGCCGAGCATGCCGCCGTGAAAGGCCATGCCGCCTTTCCATACCGCGAGGATTTCCAGCGGGTGCGCGAGGTAGTAGGCCGGCTCGTAGAACACGACCTGCCCCAGACGCCCGCCCAGCACCACGCCGAGCACCCCGTAGAACAGCAGGTCGTCGACGTCCTGCGCATTCATGCCGTGCCACGGCTGCGCGGCCGCGCGGCGTTTGCCCAGCCAGAGAAAAGCCATGAAGCCAGCCAGGTACATGAGCCCGTACCAGCGCACGGCCAGCGGGCCGACCTGGAGGGCGATGGGGTCGAACTGGGGATGGATCAGCATGAAACTGGGTTCTCCATCAGCGACCGCCACGAAAACACGTGGCCGCCCTCGCACTCGAAGGATCGATCACCGCCGTGGATGACCCAGGGATCGAGCGCAGCGGCGCCGGCCAATTCCTTCCAGCGCTTTGCTGCATCCAGCCAGCCGTAGGAAAACGTCATCCCGGATTTTATTTCGACGGGCTGCAAGCGGCTACCTGTCTCGAACAACAGATCGATCTCGTGGCCGACGTTATCGCGCCAGAAATACAGCTCGGCAGGTTGGCCGGCATTGTGGCGCTGCTTGATGAACTCGCCGATGACGAACGTCTCGAACAACGCGCCGCGCATGGCGTGCGTGGCAATCGTGGAGGCATCGCGAATCCCCAGCAACCAGGCGGCCAGACCGACATCGAGGAAATATAGCTTGGGCGTCTTGACCAAGCGCTTGCCAAAGTTGCGGTGATACGGCGCCAGCAGACGCACGATGTAGCTCGCTTCAAGCACCGTAAGCCATTGCCGCGCGGTGACGTGGCTGATGCCACAGTCCGCCGCCAGCGACGACAGGTTAAGCAACTGCCCGCAACGCGCGGCGCACATTTTCAGGAAGCGCTGAAACAGTCCAAGCTCGCGCACGGCAAGCAGTTGGCGAACATCGCGCTCGACATAGGTGGCAACATAGTTTGGGAACCAGTCCTCGGGCGAAAGACCGCGGTCGTAGAGCGCGGGGTAGGCGCCCTGCCACAGTGC